>NZ_FMTK01000033.1:0-49940 GCF_900100025.1 Pseudomonas sp. NFACC56-3
ATTTCAGAAATGCCGATGCCTTCATCGCTTTTCTGGGGCTAGACCTGCGTATATCGGACTCAGGGAAAAAGAAGGGACGCCGCTGCCTGTCTAAGCGAGGTGACCCAGAGGCCCGTCGATTGATGCATAACGCCGCGATGTCGGCGAGGCGCACAGCGGCATGGAAGGGTTTTTATGAGGCACTAAGGGCCCGGGGACTCAGCACAACCGAAGCATTAGTAGCACTGGCCCGCAAGCTTGCCCGAGTGGTATTCGCCCTGCTGAAGAATCAGAGCGAATACTTACCGAAAGGCATTTAGGGGGTAGCCCTGCACCATAGAATCTCCCACAGTTGATCGCGCTCATCCTGTGGGAGCGAGCTTGCTCGCGATTGCGGTAGATCATTCAGTGTCAATGTCGTTGATACACCGCAGTCTTCAGCGGTTCATCCTCAGTGCAACTTGAGCCTGGGCTCGGTCCCGCGCCCGATCTTGCTGCCCAGCATCAGCATGGCCGTGCGGAACAGGCCGTACAGCGCCATCTGGTGCATGCGGTACAGCGAGACGTAGAACATCCGCGCCAGCCAGCCTTCGAGCATGACGCTGCCGGTCAGGTTGCCCATCAGGTTGCCCACCGCCGAGAATCGCGACAGCGAAATCAACGAGCCGTAGTCGGTGTACTTGTATTCGGGCAGGGCCTTGCCTTCGATTCGCAGCTTCAGGGATTTGGCCAGCAGCGAGGCCTGCTGATGCGCGGCCTGGGCGCGGGGCGGAACATTGCGATCGCTGTCGGGTTGCGGGCAGGCGGCGCAATCGCCGAAGGCGAAGATGTTCTCGTCGCGGGTGGTCTGTAGCGTCGGCAGCACTTGCAGTTGGTTGATCCGGTTGGTCTCCAGTCCGTCGATGCCCTTGAGGAAGTCCGGGGCGCGAATGCCGGCGGCCCAGACTTTCAGGCTCGCGTCGATCACTTGGCCGTCCGCGGTAATCAGGCTGTCGGCGGTCACCTGGCTGACGGAAGCGTTGGTCATGACGTTGACCCCGAGTTTCTCCAGAGTCTTGTGCACCGGTCCGCCGATACGCTCCGGCAACGCTGGCAAGACCCGTGGACCGGCCTCGATCAGGGTGATGTGCATGTTCTCCGGCTTGATCCGGTCCAGGCCATAGGCGTGCAGTTCGTGAGCGGCATTATGCAGCTCGGCCGCCAGTTCGACACCGGTCGCACCGGCGCCGACGATGGCGACGCTGATGCGCTCGACAACATCGGTCTGTCCGGCGTGGGCACGCAGATAGTGGTGGAGCAATTGCTGATGGAAGCGCTCGGCCTGCTTGCGGGTGTCGAGGAACAGGCAGTGCTGCGCCGCGCCTTCGGTGCCGAAGTCATTGGTAGTGCTGCCGACGGCAATCACCAGGCTGTCGTAGCCCAATTCCCGAGCCGGCAACAGCTCGACGCCCGCCTCGTCATAGGTGGCCGCCAGCTGGATTCTCTTGCGCTCCCGGTCCAGGCCGCTCATGCGCCCAAGCTGGAACTCGAAATGGTTCCATTTTGCCTGGGCGACGTAGTTGAGTTCGTCTTCGGAGGAGTTCAGGGAGCCGGCAGCCACTTCATGCAGCAGGGGTTTCCAGATGTGGGTCAGGTTCGCGTCGACCAGCATCACACTGGCCGTGCCACGCTTGCCCAGGGTCTTACCCAGACGGGTCGCCAACTCCAGGCCGCCGGCGCCGCCGCCAACGATGACAATACGATGAGTCATGGGGATATCTCGCAAGGCTAAAGGAATTCGGTGCCGTTACCCGAGCGAGCGCCAGGCGGCTCATAGCGTCAGGTAACTGATCAGTCGGCTCAACAGGCCCAGGCCGATGGTCACGGCCAGTACCACCACCAGGAGCATCCACGGCCGGAAAGGCCGGCGCTCGACTCGGTGCTGGGACAGTTGCAGGTACTCTTCGACATGCTTCTGGTCATCTGGGTTCAGGCGGCTGGTCATAAAGGCCTCGTCAGGTAGACGTTGCGAAAGGTGAAGACGTTACAGCGTCCGGCTAGCCGGCATTGAAAGCTGCGTAGCCGCTCGCCGGCACAGGTTCGACGCTCAGGCTGTCGTCCAGGCGAATGATTCCACTTTTTAACACCCGGGCGGTGATTCCGCCATGGCCGCGTACGGCCTGGAATGTCCCTTCGCCGAGGTTTCGCTCCAATCGGGCACAGGGCTGGCACCAGCCGGTGGTTTCAAAGATGGCTTGGCCGATGCGAAAGCGCCGGCCCTTGAGGCTGAACAGATTGATGCCGCTGACCGCAATATTGCGTCGCAGCGCCTGCGGCAGCACCGGCTGGTCCTCGGGGCGGCCCATCAGCGAGCCGATCACGGCCAGGTGCTCCCATTGGATCAGCGTCACTTGTCGCGCATTGCGTACCCCGGGGCGGGCATGATCGCCGGTCAGTCCGGCTTCCAGGCGGGCCTCCACGGCGTCCAGTTCGATCATCGGCGCGTGACCTTGGGGGCGCACGCCAATCCAGCGCACGCGGCCCTGCTGCGGCACGGCGGCGATCAGTTCCTGCAATGGGCTCACAGGCTGATCCCGACGTCGAACACGATGCTGCGCCCCAGGTTGCCTCGCAAAAAGTCCGGCGCGTCGGGGTGGGCGAACAGCACCCGGGCAAACGTCGGCCCCACCAGCGACAGCGAGCGCCAGCCCTGGCGCAGGTATTCGGTCGGCGGTGGAAAGTGACTGTTGAGGTCCAATACTTCGCGCTTGAGGCTGGCGAAGGCGATGATGTCCAGGTCGCCCAGGTCCATGCCGCGCTCTGTGTAGTTGTGGGCTTTCTTGCGCAGGGTCGGAGCCAGGCGCATCAGGAATTCATTGGCCGGGATTCGCCGGGGCTTGGCCTCGCGACGCACCAGTTGGCTCAGGGAAAAGGCGCTGCGGCGACGTTGCAGTTCATCGCGCCATTCGTCATTGAGGCGGCGGCCCTCGTCGAGCACGAAAAACACCTCGAAATTGGCATCGCGAAACAATACGTCCGGTGGCTCGCCGGCCGGGGCGAATTCGTCGGCGCGATAAGGCACGTTCAGCCCTTGCAACAGACGCTGGCAGACCCAACGCTCACGCTCCCATTTGCGGGCATTGGAGAGAAAGGCGTTGGCTTGCTCGGCCGCGATGGTCAGCAGGCGTAAATAATCGGAATCATCCATGAGCCCAAGCTTAGCGTTCAATTGCGACAAGCTGAAAGCGTTGCGTGGATTAATGGACGTCGTGGGCGGGGTGTAGACTGCTGGGCATGAAGTAATCGTGGCGAGGGAGCTTGCTCCCGTTCGAGCGCGAAGCGGTCGCAAACTCTTTGGGTCTGCTTCGCAGCCCAGCGGGAGCAAGCTCCCTCGCCACAACAGCCTGTTTGAGGCAAGGGCAAGCGAAAGGAGTAGTCCCATGATCGGTGCCGAACTGCTCTCCTCGCAGACGCTGGCGGGCGGCTGGCTGATTTTTCTGCCTGCCTTGGCCTGGGCGGTGTTTCGGGCACCGTGGGTCGAGCTGTTCACCGACAGCCGTCGCCAGCATTTGCTGTTCGGCACGGTGCTGGCGTTGTTCATGCTGTGGCTGGTGCGACGGGATTTCGATACGGGGGTCTCGTATCATTTCATCGGCATGACCGCCGTGACGCTGCTGCTGGACTGGCCATTGGCGATCCTGGGTGGCCTGTGCGCGCAGATGGTGCTGGTGCTGCTGGGGCGTCAGGACATGGCGGCGGTCGGGGTCAACGGTGCGCTGCTGATCCTGCTGCCGGTGCTGATCACCGAATGTTGCGCAGTCCTGGTGGAGCGCGCCCAGCCGCGTAACCTGTTTGTGTATATCTTTTGTTCGGGGTTCCTGGCCGCCGCGCTTTCGGCACTGGCCTGCCTGCTGCTGGGGCTCGGTTTGCTCTGGTACGACGGCCTGTTTGCCATGCCTTACTGGCTGGAGGATTTCATCGGCTACCTCTGGTTGATCATTTTTCCCGAAGCGTTCATCAACGGCATGGTGATCAGTGCGTTGGTGGTGTTCAGCCCCGAATGGCTGGAAACCTTCAACCGCACGCGCTACCTGTCGGCACCGTGGAACGACGATGACAAGCCTTGATTCACGTCAAGGCTGCCCCACCGCACGCCCTGCATGCTCTGGAAAACTTCAAGGAGTACAACCATGAGTGTTTATGAGTGGGCCAGGCAAGAGATCAGGCGTAGCCACGATGCCGCAATGGAGATCGGTTTCGACCCGGGCTTGAGCCTGCGTGCCTTGCTCAGTGCGATCGTGCAGCAGAGCAAGGCAGTGCGCAGCGCTGAAGACCTGGCCGACGAGTTGAGTTTCCTGGCGGAAAACCTCGACGACGAACAGGACTACGGTTTCATGCGGCCTTAGTGATGCGAGCGAGGCTCGAAATCTTCGCTGAACAGCTCATCCTCGGCGTCGGGGCTGACCGGGATCTTGTGTTCTTCCGACGCCCAGGCGCCGAGGTCGATCAGTTTGCAGCGATCGGAACAGAACGGCCGGAATGTGCTCTGCGGGCTCCATTCCACAGGGGCGCCACAGGTTGGGCAATCAACGGTTGGGGTTTGGCTCATGAGTGGCCTCCACGCAAAGTAAGGTAAAAGTGATGCAGGCGCTCGACCTCGCTGTGCAGCCAGGCGAGGTCGCGATCATTGACCACCACGTCATCGGCATGGCTCAGGCGATCCTGGCGGCTGGACTGGGCCTTGAGGATCGCCTGGACCTGCTGTTCGCTGGTCTGGTCGCGCTGCAACGTACGTTCGATCTGCAGTTGTTCCGGCGCATCGATCACCAGGATCCGCTGGGTCATGGCGTACTGCCCTGACTCGATCAGCAGTGGCGATACCAGGATCGCGTAGGACGATTGTGCCTGAGCCAAGTGATGAGCGATTTCCTCGGCGATCAGCGGATGCAGCAGCGCTTCGAGCCAGCGGCGTTCGTCGGCATTTTCGAAAATCAGCTTGCGCAGCGCCGCTCGGTCCAGGGCGCCGTCGGCCTGCAATACGCCAGGGCCGAAGTGCTCGGCGATTTTCGCCAGCGCAGGACGCCCGGGTTCGACCACCCAGCGCGCCGCATGATCGGCGTCGATGACGTGCACACCCAGATCGATGAAATGCTGGGCCGCCGCGCTCTTGCCGCTGCCGATGCCGCCGGTCAGGCCGAGAATCCAGGGTTTTTCCAGAGGGGTATTCATTAGAAACCGACAGACTGCCAATAGAAGTCGGTTATTTGACCACCCCAGAGCAAGGCAATCCAGCCGGCAATGGCCAGATAAGGTCCGAAGGGGATCTGCGTCGACCCGGGCGCGTCACGCAAGCGCAGCACGATGACCCCGATAACGGCGCCCACCAGCGACGACAACAGCAGCGTCAGCGGCAGGACCTGCCAGCCGCCCCAGGCGCCCAGCATCGCCAGCAGCTTGAAATCCCCGTAGCCCATGCCTTCCTTGCCGGTGATCAGCTTGAACACCCAGAACACCGACCACAGCGCCAGGTAGCCGGCCACCGCGCCCCACATCGCCTGGTCCAGGGAAACGAACAGCCCGAAGCTGTTGACGATCAAGCCCAGCCACAACAACGGCAACACCAGGGTATCGGGCAGCAGTTGATGCTCGGCGTCGATCAGGCTCATGGCCAGCAGGCCCCAGGTCAACACCATCACCATCGCGGCGTGCCAGCCAAAGCCGAAATGCCAGGCGACGAACGCCGTCAACGCGCCGCAGGCCACTTCGGTCAGGGGGTAACGCTTGCCGATGGGCGCGGCGCAGCTCGAACAGCGGCCACGCAGCATCAGGTAGCTCAACAGCGGAATGTTCTCCCAGGCGCGGATGCGATGGCCGCAGTGCGGGCATTGGGAATGGGGCAGCATGAGGTTGTAGACCGGGCCCGGAGTCTCGGCCGGCAGGCCCAGCAGGTCGTGGGCCTGCAGGCGCCATTCGCGGTTGAGCATCTTCGGCAGGCGCCACACCAGCACGTTGAGGAAACTGCCGACGATCAGGCCGAGCCATGCCGCAACAAGCACGAAAGCCACGGGGTACAGCACGAAAAATTCGCTCAAGGGCATGTCAGATCGCAGAGCCGAGTTGAAAGATGGGCAGGTACATGGCAACCACCAGGCCACCCACGACGACCCCCAGGACCACCATGATGAAGGGTTCCATCAGGCTGGTGAGGTTGTCCACCAGATTGTCCACTTCGGCCTCATAAAAACTCGCCACTTTGTCGAGCATGTCGTCCAGCGCGCCGGATTCCTCGCCGATGGCGGTCATCTGGATGGCCAGGTTCGGGAAGATCCCTGACGCGCGCATGGAAAAATTCAACTGCATGCCGGTGGATACGTCCTGGCGGATGCGCTGCACGGCGCGCTTGAATACCACATTGCCGGTGGCGCCCGATACTGAATCTAGGGCTTCGACCAGCGGCACGCCGGCAGCGAATGTCGTCGAGAGCGTGCGGGCGTAGCGGGCCACGGCGGACTTGTACATCAAGGCGCCTATCAGCGGTAGTTTGAGTAGCCATTTATCGCGCCAGTCACGAAAGCGCTCGGAACGCCGGAGCGCGTATTTCACGCCAAAAAACGTCCCCACAAATCCGCCAAGCACCACCCACCACCATTCCTGCAAGAATTCCGACAGGCCGATGACCATCACCGTGAAGGCCGGCAGCTGCGCCCCGAACCCGGAGAAGACCGATTCGAATTGCGGTACCACCTTGACCAGCAGGATGCCGGTGACCACCGCCGCGACGAGTATCACCGCCGTCGGGTAGGTCATGGCTTTCTTGATCTTGGCCTTGAGCGCTTCGCTCTTTTCCTTGTAGGTCGCGACCCGATCCAGCAGTGTGTCCAGGGCACCGGCCTGTTCGCCGGCATCCACCAGGTTGCAGTACAAATCGTCGAAATACTGCGGGCATTTGCGCAGCGAGGCGGCGAAGCTGTTGCCGGCGGCGACTTCCTGCTTCACCTGGTCCACCAGCTTGCGCATGTTGGCGTTGTCGAAGCCTTCGCCGATGATGTCGAACGCCTGCAACAGTGGCACGCCAGCCTTGAGCATCGTTGCCATCTGACGGGTGAAGAGGGCGATATCCAGCGGCTTGATGCGCTTGCCCTTGCTGAATATCGAGGTGGATTTCTTGCGCACCTTCTCCGGGTTGATGCCTTGTTTGCGCAGCTGGGCCTTGACCAGGGCCGGGCTCTGTCCCGTCAGCTCGCCGGTCATTTTCGCGCCTTTGCGGTCTTTGCCTTCCCACGTATAGACGTCGGTTTTTACTGCCTTGACCGCCATGCTCAATCCTTGGTGACCCGGTTGATTTCCTCGAGGCTGGTGACGCCCTGCATCACTTTGAGCAGCCCCGATGTGCGCAGGTCATTGAAGCCGTCCTTGCGCATTTGCAGATCGATTTCCAGCGAGTTGCCCTCGGCCATGATCAACCGTTGCAGCTCGGGCGTGTTCTTGACCACTTCGTAAACCCCCACGCGCCCTTTGTAACCATGGTTGCACTGTTGGCAACCGACCGGCTCATAGATCGTGAATGTGCCGATGCGTTCCCGGGGGAAACCTTCCTTGAGCAGGGTTTCCTCGGGAATCTCGATGGCTTTCTTGCAGTGGGGGCAGAGCTTGCGCGCCAGCCGTTGGGCGATGATCAGGTGCACGGCGGTGGCGATGTTGAACCCTGGAATGCCCATGTTCTGCAAGCGGATCAGGGTTTCGGCGGCGCTGTTGGTGTGCAGTGTGGAGAGCACCAGGTGCCCGGTCTGGGCGGCCTTGATGGCGATTTCGGCGGTTTCCAGGTCGCGGATCTCGCCGACCATGATCACGTCCGGGTCCTGGCGCAGGAACGAGCGCAGGGCCTGGGCGAAGTCCAGCCCTTGGCGCGGGTTCACGTTGACCTGGTTGATGCCTTCCATGTTGATCTCCACCGGGTCTTCGGCGGTGGAAATATTGATGTCCACGGTATTGAGGATATTCAGCCCGGTGTACAGCGACACGGTCTTGCCCGAGCCGGTCGGGCCGGTGACCAGGATCAGCCCTTGCGGTTGCTTGAGGGCGGCCATGTACAGGTCTTTCTGATCCGGCTCGTAGCCCAGGGCATCGATGCCCATCTGCGCGCTGGAGGGGTCGAGGATCCGGATCACCACTTTTTCGCCCCAGAGCGTCGGCAGGGTGTTGACCCGGAAGTCGATGGACTTGGTTTTCGACAGGCGCATTTTCAGCCGGCCGTCCTGGGGTTTGCGCCGTTCGGAAATATCGAGGCTGGCCATGACCTTCAGGCGGGCGGCGATACGGGTCGCCAGTTGGATCGGCGGCCGGGCCACTTCCCGCAGCATGCCGTCGGTGCGCACCCGCACCCGGTAGATTTTTTCGTAAGGCTCGAAGTGCAGGTCGGAAGAGCCGCCCTTGATCGCGTCCAGCAGCATCTTGTTGACGAAACGCACCACGGGCGCGTCGTCGGTGTCCTGGCCGCCGATGGAGTCCTGCTTGGAATCGTCGATCGATTCGATGTCCAGACCGTCCAGGTCGACATCGCCCATGCCTTCCAGGCCCGTGCTACTGGATTCGAAGAACTTTTCGATGGCATCGCTGAGCTTGTCGTCCTCCACCAGGATGGCTTCGGTGGTCAGGCCGGTACTGAATTGAATGTCATTGATGGCTTGGTGATTGGTGGGGTCGGAGATGCCCACGAACAACTTGTTGCCGCGCCGCCACAGCGGCAGGACGTGATGCTGGCGCACCAGTTTTTCGCTGACCAGGCCCGTGGGTTGGGTGTCCTTGTCCAGGCTGTTGAGGTCCAGCAGGGCGACGCCGAAATGTTCCGAAGCGATTTCCGCGACCTGACGGCTCTGGACCAGTTTGTTCTGCACCAGGTAGCTGACCAGCGGGGTGCGACTGCGTTGGGCCTGTTGATACGCCTGTTGCGCACTTTGCTCGGTGAGCAGTTCAGCCAGCACCAATTGCTTGGTCAGGCCGCTGAGGGCGATGTCATTCATGGGGATTCCGGCGGCAGACAGTTCATGACTTATAGCCTAGTCAAGCATCCACGCCAAACCAGCGGGGCAGGGTGACAAAAAACGTCAGATAGTGCGGTTGTTGAGGTAGGACGTCGCCGTTGTGCGGGTTCAACCCCTTTATTGATGGCGCTTCAGGGTTGGCATGTGCCCTGCAATGGCTGTTTCAGGACATGAGACTTCGACTCATGCATGGGAGATGTCTATGAATAAGCAAAAGGGCTTTACGCTGATCGAGCTGCTGATCGTCGTGGCGATCATCGGCATTCTGGCGACCTTCGCGTTGCCGCAATATTCCAGGTACCAAGCGCGAGCCAAGGCCACGGCCGGGTTGGCCGAAATCACTGCCTTCAAGGTGCCGTACGAGGACAATATGAATCGAGGGGTTGACCCTACGATCGCCAACATGGGCATCACCTCACCTACCAGTAACTGCACAATCACCATTACAGGCACGGCGGCGGCCGGAGCGGGCACGATTGCTTGTGCTCTCCTGAATTCGCCTGCTCTCGTCCAGGGGAGGACGATTACACTCTCTCGTTCGGCTGCAGGTGTCTGGACCTGTGCTTCTACTGCTGCCCAGGAGTTCTTGCCGACTGGCTGTACCGGTGCTGCGAATCCATAACCCATCCCGGTTGACTCGGCCCCGCTTAAACACCGGGGCTTTTTTATGCGCGTTGGAAATGTTCGGCAATTCAGGTGCTTAGCAGCTGAGCGAAACCCGCAACTTGCATGTAGAAAGTCGCCAGGTCATGCATTTTGCATGAATGTGAAATTTGCCGTTCCGCTTAACATGCTGATTTGTAAGGATTTTATAAATGTTTCAAAACTGGCACAGCCTTCGCACTACTCCTGATAACCCTGCCGGGATGCACCTCCGGCAGTTTCTGAGAAAAACAGGAGTTACTCGTATGAAGAAGTTCGCTATCACTGCCGCCGCTGCTACCGCACTGACCCTGACCATGGCTAGCGCTTTCGCCGAGACCACTCAAGCAACTCAGGCGCCAATGATGCTGGCCGCGGGTGAAGTGACAGAGGCCAAGGAAGCCACCTCCGATACCTGGATCACCACCAAGGTCAAAGCTGACCTGGTCACCGAAAAAGGCATTCCAGGTACCGACATCAAAGTCGAAACCAATAAAGGCGTTGTGTCCCTGTCTTCCACTGTTGCCGTGACCGAGGCTCAAAAAAACACCGCCGTGGCAATTGCCAAGAAAATCAAAGGCGTCAAGGCCGTATCGGCTGACGGCCTGAAAGCCGAGTAAGGCTAAGACTTCTCGCCTGGACTGGGAGAGGGCGCGGCAAGCGGGCTGAGTCATACGCTTGCCGTTGCTTTTGGAGTTCATGCGAAAGGCCACAGGGACGTGGCCATTACAGGCCCCCGGCATTCGTGCCGGGGGCCTGTTCTATTCAGGGATGCAAAGATACAGCGACGGTATAGGAGGCACGCCTTTGAAACCGAGTCGCCTGTTTCGCGAGCAAGCCCGCTCCCACATTTGATCGCATTCTTCTTGAACGAACTCGGTCTACTGTGGGAGCGGGCTTGCTCGCGAAGACGCCGGCACGATCAATACAAAAGCCGTGGCCGCTCAGCGCCCCCGCTTGCTGGTGATCTGCACCAGCCGATTCCCCTCGAAGCGCAGGTACTGATACATGCCGCTGTTGGGCCCGTAGGTCCATTCCTCCACCGGGTATTCTTCCCGGCGATTGACGCTGCGTTTATAGCCCAGGTCATCCCGCGCCACAGGCTGCCCGCACTTTTGCAGCACCTCGCTGGAGCGGTCACCGACGCTGATCAACTGGCTGCCGCACCGCAGCGTATCGGCCGCCGACGCTTGGCCGGCGGCGAGCAATAGACCCAGGCTGAGCCCGTACACATACTTCATGTCATTCAGCATCCAGGTGCAGAGGAGTGATTACGCGACCGTCGCTTTCGGCCTGGCCGAGGCTGGCGTCGATGAAATACACGCGGTCGTCGGCCAATTGGCCTTTGTCCACCAGGAAATCCTTGATGCTGCTGGCCCGTTCCTGCCCCAGTTGACGTAATAGCACGTCACTGCCGCTCCAGAACTTGATCACGCTTTCGCGCAGTTTCTCGATGCGCGCCTTTTTATCCAGTTGCGCCCATTCGGCAGGCGGCTGAGCCTTGAGGCGCGTGCGGTAGATGCCTTCGAGCAGGGGGGGCTTTTCATCCTCGGGCACCTGTATCAGCGAGGCCTGGGCCGGTACTTTGTCGCCCCGACGTTGCAGCATCTTGTAGTAATTGTACTGGTATTCGCGTTCCAGGCGCTGGGCGGCGAGCAATGGACCGTCGCTGCTTTCGGCGGCGGTGCCTTCGATCTCCAGGCGCAGCTCCGGTCGTTTGCCCAAGGCTTCGGAGAGTTTGAGCAGCGTGCTTTCGTTGTCCTTGCTCAGGTCGCTGGAGCCCGGCGCAAACGCCACGCTGCCCAGGTCTTCCGAGCCGCCCCCAGCCACCAGCCCGCCGATGAGCTTGAACGGCGCCTGGGCCGCGCGGACCACCAGGTTGCGCAAGGTCTGCCAGACAATCGGCATGACACTGAACTGTGGATCGTTGAGGTTGCCACTGACCGGCAGTTCGATGGAAATCTTGCCCTCGGAGTCCTTGAGCAAGGCGATGGCCAGCTTCAACGGCAGGCTCACGGCGTCCGGGCTGTCGACTTTTTCCCCCAACTGCAATTGTTCGACCACCACCTTGTTCTCCGCCTGGAGCTGGCCCTTGGTGATTCGGTAATGCAGGTCGAGATTGAGCCGACCCTTGCGGATGCGATAGCCGGCGAATTTGCCGGAATAGGGCGTCAGGGTCGTCAGCTCGACCCGTTTGAAGCTGGTGGCGATGTCGAGGCTGGCCATCGGATCGAAGGGGTTTACCGCACCCTTGATGGTGACCGGCGCGTAACGGTCGACCTTGCCCTTGACGTCTACGCTGGCCGGTTGGGCCTGGCGGCTGTCGATGGTGCCGATCTGGCCATTGAGCTGTTGGATGGCCGTGGCGAAATTGGGTGTCAGGCTGAAGTCGGCGAAGTTGGCCGAACCGTCGTTGATGGCGATGCCGCCGATATGGATGCCCAGCGGTTTTTCCTGGGACTTCGGTTTTGTCGCGGTGCTCTTCGCGCCGCTGTCGGCCGGTTGCGGGATCAGCAGGTCATCAACGTTGGTGGTGCGGTCGTCGTTGATCATGAAGCGCGCGTAAGGCTGGAACAGGTTGACCTTGTCGATGGACAGGCTGTCACCGTGCTGATAATTGAGGCCTTCGAGCACCAGACGCTGCCACTTGAGGAAGTCGCGGGTCTTGAGGGTGTCGAGGGTGTGCAACTGCTCGACCTGGGCGCGGCCGGTGATGGCGAATGCCAGCGGCTCGGTGCTCTTGAGGTCGACCGCCAGGTCACTGCCGAGCATCCCGGAGCGCAGTTCCAGGCGAATGAACGGGTTGATGTAGGACTGGGCGACGCGCAGGTCGATGTCCTGGGTCTTGACCTTGAGCCTGGCGCTGATCGGGTTCAGGTTGACCTCGCCATCGGCCAGGATCTTGCCCTGTTTGCCCAGCCCGGTATCCAGCTTGAGGGTAAAGGGCGAGCCGTTGAGGGTGTCGTAGTTCTGCAGGTCGAGGTTCAGCGGGCCGACCTCCAGGGACACGGCGGGCTGTGCCTGGCGGTCGGCCAGGTGCACCTGGTAGTCGCGCAGTTGCACGTCCTTCAACAGCACCTGCCACGGTTTGCTGGGCGGTGCCGGTTCAGGTTTTGGCGAGTCGGCCGCCGCCGGAGCGGATGCCGGTTCTGCCTTGACTTGCGGTTTGGCTGGCTGGCTGGCAAAGAGCTTCTGCCAGTCCAGTTGCCCGTCCGCCTCGCGAGCGGCCCAGGTTTCCAGCTTCTGGCTACGGATCTTGCCGACCACCACTTGCTGCTTGGCCAGGTCCACCGTGGTTTCGCTCACGTCCAGGCGTTCGAGTTTCACCAGTGGGCGGCCATCGGGGGCCTTGATGGCCAAGGGCGCGACGCTGACCGCGACGTTGTTGAGCAGCAGTTCGGTGCCCTTGGCCAGGTTGAGCTTGTAGTCGGTGCTGAGGTCCAGGACACCGTTTTCCAGCACCAGCGGTACGGCGTCGCGCACATAGGGCCACCAGGCTTTCATCTGGCCGCCAGTGACTTTGAGCGTGCCTTGGGAGGCAATCGGTGTGAGGCTGAAATTACCGGTCCAGTCGATCTGTCCGCCTTCGGGGCCGGCGGCCACCAGGGTCATGTCGGCATTGTCGTCGGGCAGGGTGCTGAGATTCTTCAGCTCGAAATCGAGGGTGTCGTAGAGAAACTCGATGGGCTCGCTAGGACGCAGGTCCTGGAAATGCACGTAACCGCCGGCCAGCTTGATTCGATCGACCCGCAGGGGGAACGGCTTGGCCTCGGGATCGGCGGGCGTCGGTTCGCTGGCCGGCAGCTTGAACAGGCCCAGCAGGTTCAACTGACCGTCCTTGGCGAACACCACTTCGGTCTTGGGCTTGTCCATCTCGATGTCGACCAGGTGCAGAGCCCCGGACCACAAGCTGTCGAGTTGCAAATTGGCGTACAGCCGTTCGAAGCCGACCTGCTCCTTGCCTGGCTCGCCGATATTCAGGCCCCAGAGGGTGACTTCAAGGCTGAAGGGATTGAGTTCCACACGCTGGATCTGCGCCGGCACTGTCGCATGGGCGGCCAATTGCTGGTTGGCGATACGCAAGGCGATGCCTGGCAAAATCAGAAAACCCAACAGACTGTAGAGGGCCAGTGCGGTCAACAGGGCGCCGAAAGCGCGAATCAATCCTTTGGGCATGTGCGGCTTCATCTAGTGTGAATTCGGAGTGCCTTGGAGTATGGCATGCGTTTACGGTTCCGAAGCCACTGTGATTTAAGAGATTTGTCCGTTTTTTGCGTGAGAATTTTGAGCCTGGCCTAGAGCTGGAGGACCAGGGTCTTGAGTGGCGGTTGCTGGTCCAGGGAGGGGAAATCGCTGCCGGGCGTCAGTACGCTCCACTCGCGCACTGGGCGACCGGCTTTTTCCGCGCAACGCAACACCTGGTCGCGCCAGTCGTCCATGGACACTTTTGCCAGGTTGTTGCAGCAGATCAGCACGCCATCGTCGGCGGTGGTGAGCAATGCCGGCTTCAGCAGGCTTTGGTAGTCGCGCAACAGGTCGACGGTGCCGAACGCACTTTTGGCCCAGGCCGGTGGATCGAGCAGCACCAGATCGTACTGGCGTTGTTCCAGGCGCACGTAGTTGGGCAGTTTTTGCCCACGGCGCTGGCTGATGGGCAGGCCGGCCAGTTGGCGAATCGCCGGGAAATAATCCGACTGCACGAACCCCATCGGCGGCAAATCGGGGTTGAGCAGGCCGTTTTCGCGACCCACCGCCAGGTTGCCTTCGGCGAAATCCAGGTTGCACACCTCCCGCGCGCCACCGGCCGCTGCGCTCAGGCCGACGCCGCAGGTGTAGGCGAACAGGTTCAACACGCTTTTGCCGCGGCTGTGTGCCTTGACCCAGCCCCGGGCGTTGCGCAGGTCGAGAAACAGCAGGGGATCCTGCCCGGCATGGCGGCCGCGAACGCGATAATTCAAGCCCCATTCATGCCCGACCAGGTCTTGCAGGGCGGCCTCGTCAGCCTGATAGACCGTGTCCTGGCGGTCGACGCGCGAATTGCCCCGGGCGCGGTCGTTGTAGACCAACAGGGTTTCCAGGCCCAGCCGTTCGTTGACGAGGCCGTGCAGCTGCAGCAGGTCGTCCCGCTCCAGCGACTGATGGAAGCTCTGTACCAGCAGTTGCGGGCCGTAGCGGTCGACGGTCAGGCCGGGCGCGCCCTCCTGGCTGCCGTGGAACAGGCGATAGCAGTCGGTGCCTTGCGAGTGCAGTTGGCCGAGCAGCTCCTGACGCTGGTCGAGGGCGGCGCGCAGCGCCTGATTCAAGGAAGACATGCCGGGCGCGCCTTAGAGAATGAGGCGCGGGAGTTTAGCAGTTATGCAAACCCAGGTTGGGGGATTGCATACGGATCTGAAGCCGGACACCGACCTGTGGCGAGGGAGCTTGCTCCCGCTGGGCTGCGCAGCGGCCCTATCATTTTTGGGAGCGCTACGCACTCCAGCGGGAGCAAGCTCCCTCGCCACAGAGGCCCGGTGCTTCTAGGAAGCCAAGTTGTCTGGCTCAGCGGTTCAGGCGCTTGTCGATCAGCCCTTCCACCACGCTTGGATCGGCCAGGGTCGAGGTGTCGCCGAGGCTGTCGAGTTCGTTGCAGGCGATCTTGCGCAGGATGCGCCGCATGATTTTGCCCGAACGGGTCTTGGGCAGCGCGGGCGCCCACTGGATCAGTTCTGGCTTGGCGAAGCTGCCGATTTCCTTGCTGACGTGGGCCAGCAATTCCTTCTTCAGCTCGTCATTGGCCTCCACACCGTTCATCGGCGTGACAAAGGCATAGATGCCCTGGCCCTTGAGGTCGTGGGGATAGCCGACGACGGCCGCTTCGGCGATGCTGTCGTGCAGCACCAGGGCACTTTCCACCTCGGCGGTGCCGATGCGATGCCCGGAGACGTTGATTACGTCGTCAATGCGCCCGGTGATCCAGTAATCGCCGTCTTCGTCGCGGCGCGCCCCATCGCCGGTGAAGTAATAGCCGGGGTAAGGCTTGAAGTACGTGTCCACCATGCGCTGGTGGTCGCCATAGACACTGCGAATCTGCCCAGGCCAACTGGATTTGATCGCCAGTACACCGCTGCCGGCGCCGCTGATTTCCTTGCCCACCTCATCCAGCAAGACCGGTTGCACACCGAACATCGGCCGGGTGGCGCAGCCCGGTTTGAGCCGTGGGGCGCTGACCAGCGGGCTGAGCATGATGCCGCCGGTTTCGGTCTGCCACCAGGTATCGACAATCGGGCAGCGCTGTTCGCCTACCACGTTGAAGTACCATTCCCACGCCTCCGGGTTGATCGGCTCACCGACGCTGCCGAGCAATCGCAGGCTTTTGCGGTACGTTTCCTGCAACGGTCCGGCCCCTTCGCGCATCAACGCGCGCAGGGCGGTGGGTGCGGTGTAGAAGATATTGACCTGATGCTTGTCGATCACCTGCCAGAAGCGCGAACTGCTGGGGTGGCTCGGCACGCCCTCGAAGATCAGCGTGGTGGCGCCGTTGGCCAGCGGGCCGTAGACGATGTAGCTATGGCCGGTGACCCAACCGACGTCGGCGGTGCACCAGAACACTTCGTTGTCGCGGTAGTCCAGCACGTACTTGAACGTCATCGCCGCTTGCAGCAGGTAGCCGCCCGTGGTGTGCAGCACGCCCTTGGGTTTGCCGGTGCTGCCGGAGGTGTAGAGAATGAACAGCGGGTCTTCGGCGTCCATCGGTTCGGGTGGACAGTCGTCGCTCATGTCGTGCATTGCCTGGTGATACCAGAGGTCACGACCTTCAACCCAGCCCACCTCGCCCTGGGTGCGCTCGACCACCAGCACGGTGCTGACGTTCGGGCAGCTTTCCAGGGCCTTGTCGACGTTGCGCTTTAGCGGTATGAAGCGCCCGCCACGCACGCCTTCGTCAGCCGTGATCACGGTGCGGCAATCGGCATCGAGGATCCGGTCGCGCAGGGAGTCCGGCGAGAAACCGCCGAACACCACCGAATGCACCGCGCCGATGCGGGTGCAGGCGAGCATGGCGTAGGCGGCCTCGGGAATCATCGGCATGTAGATGCAGACCCGGTCGCCTTTCTTTACGCCGCGACTTTTCAGCACGTTGGCCAGGCGGCACACATGGTTGTGCAGTTTCTTGTAGGTGATTTGCGCCGATTCGGCGGGGTTGTCGCCTTCCCAGATGATCGCGATCTGGTCACCTCGTGTGTCCAGGTGACGGTCGATGCAATTGGCGCTGACGTTCAGCTTGCCGCCGGCGAACCAGGTCGCGTCGCCGTTCTTGAGGTCATAGCGCTGGACGGTTTGCCAAGGCGTCATCCAGTCGAGAAAGCGTGTGGCCTGCTCGGCCCAGAAGGCGCTGGGGTGTTCGATGGATTCTTTGTAGAGCCGCTTGTACTCGTCCTGACTCAGTTGCGCAGCCCGGCGGACGGCATCGGCTTGGGGGTACTGGCTGATATCGAACATGACGGTTCCTTATTCTTGTTTTGCGACAAGTCATAAAGATGCGCCCTGGGAATATCGAGTTCAAGTTGTACATGGAGTCATTGTGGGAGCGGGCTTGCTCGCGAAAGCGGTGTGTCAGATACATTAATGGCAACTGACACACCGTCTTCGCGAGCAAGCCCGCTCCCACAAGGGCAGTGCAACCCCAAGATCAGCCGCGGTGACGCCCGCGGAAGTAGTTGATCAAGCCTTGGGTCGAGGCATCTTCGGCCGGGTTTTCTTCGCTGCCCACCAGGCGGTTGTAGACGCCCTTGCCCAGTTCCTTGCCCAGCTCCACGCCCCATTGGTCGAAGGCGTTGATACCCCAGACCACGCTTTGCACGAACACTTTGTGTTCATACAGCGCCACCAGTGCGCCGAGGCGCCGTGGGCTGATGCGTTCGACCACCAGGGTGTTGCTCGGACGGTTGCCCGGGATCACCTTGTGGGGAGCCAGTTTCTGCACCTCTTCTTCGCTGGCGCCCTTGTCCCGCAGCTCGGCTTCGGCCTCGGCGCGGGTCTTGCCCAGCATCAGCGCCTGGCTCTGGGACAGGCAGTTGGCGTACAGCCACTGGTGATGGTCGGAAACCGGGTTGAAGCTGACGATCGGCACGATGAAGTCGGCCGGGATCAACTGGGTGCCCTGGTGCAGCAACTGGTGGTAGGCGTGCTGACCGTTGCAGCCGACGCCGCCCCAGATCACCGGGCCCGTGTCGGTCGACACCGGGGTACCGTCCTGGCGCACGCTCTTGCCGTTGGATTCCATGTCCAATTGCTGCAAATGCTTGGTGATGTTACGCAGGTAGTGGTCGTACGGCAGGATCGCATGGCTCTGCGCACCCCAGAAATTGCCGTACCACACCCCCAGCAGCGCCAGCAGCACCGGCATGTTCTGCTCGAACGGGGCGCTCTGGAAATGCTGGTCCATGGAATAGGCGCCGGAGAGCAATTCCTTGAAGTTCGACATGCCGATGGCCAGGGCGATCGGCAGGCCGATGGCCGACCACAGCGAGTAACGCCCGCCGACCCAGTCCCACATCGGGAAGATGTTCTCTTCACGGATGCCGAAGGCCACGGCGGCGGCGTTGTTGCTCGACACGGCGATGAAGTGGCGATACAGCTCTGCTTCGGAACCACCCTGGGCCAGGTACCAGGCGCGGGCGGCCTGGGCGTTCTTCAGGGTTTCGAGGGTGTTGAAGGATTTCGACGAGACGATGAACAGCGTGGTCTCGGCGCGCAGCTTCATGGTCAGTTCATGGAACTCGCTGCCGTCGATGTTCGCCAGGTAGTGACAGCGAACGCCTTTTTGCGCGTAGGACAACAGCGCTTCGGACACCAGTTCCGGGCCGAGGAAAGAACCACCGATGCCGATGTTCACCACGTCGGTGATGGGCTTTTCGGTGTAGCCGCGCCACAGGCCGTCGTGAATGCGGCCGACCAGGTCAGTGATCTGGTTCAGCACCTTGTGCACGTCCGGCATCACGTTGACGCCGTTGACCAGCAACTTGTCCCCTACCGGCCGACGCAGGGCGGTGTGCAGGGCCGGGCGGTTTTCCGAGGCGTTGACGATTTCGCCCTCGAACAGCGACTTGATCGCGCCCTTGAGGTCGACTTCGTTGGCCAGGCCCACCAGCAGGTCGCGGGTCTGGGCGTTGATCAGGTTTTTCGAGTAGTCGAGAAACAGGCCGCAGCTCGACAGGGTGAATTGAGTGAAACGCTGCGGATCGGCATTGAACGCTTCGCGCATGCTGAAATCCTGCATGGCTTTGCGGTGGTCATTCAGCGCTTGCCAGGCTGGCAGAGCGGTCACGTCATGAGGGGTTCGGTAATACGCCATCGCTGCGGGTTTCCTTTTTACTTGAACGACCTTTTGTACACTAAAAATTCCGGCGCGGCTCGAGGTGGGCATCCGGACACTGCATCGACATGATCGCCAGACGCAGGGCGACTACAGTAAACCTCGCGTTGCAATCTGTCTTGACTTTGTCTGACCGGTCCCCGGTACTTTTTTATACAACGAGGGCGGGAATGGTCCGACAGACGGGACGCAGATGACTCACTATGGGAGCGAGCTTGCTCGCGATGGCGGCAGGTCAGCCGATATCGATGTCGACTGATGCATCGCCATCGCGAGCAAGCTCGCTCCCACAGGGTTTTGTGATGCTCAGGCGGGGGTGTCGAGGTCCAGATGCAGGTTATCGATCAGGCGCGTGGTACCGAGGAAGGCGGCCACCAGAATCACCAAGTCGCGGTCCTCGCTCAACGCCGGGCGCAAGGTCTTGGCATCACGGATTTCCAGGTAATCGGGACGCAGGCCGGCAGCTTCCAGTTGCTTGAGCTGTTCGCCGATCAGAGCCGGGAAATCCCGCCGGCCCTGCTTGATGGCCTCGGCGATCTGGCTCAGGCCGTGATAGACCACGGGCGCGACGGCGCGTTGATCCGGGCTGAGGAAGCCATTGCGTGACGACAGCGCCAAGCCATCCTCGGCGCGGACGGTCGGCTCGCCGATGATCTGGATCGGCATGTTCAAGTCATGGACCAGGGCGCGGATCACCGCCAGTTGCTGGAAGTCTTTCTGGCCAAACACCGCGATGTCAGGCTGGACCATGTTGAACAGCTTGCTGACCACCGTCGCCACGCCCTCGAAATGCCCTGGACGACTGGCGCCGCACAAGCCTTCGGACAATTGCGGGACGCTGACCCGGGTCTGTCCGGCCATGCCGTCGGGGTACATTTCTTCGACGCTGGGGGCGAACAGCAGATGGCAGCCGGCCTGGAGCAGTTTTTCCTGGTCGGCTGCCAGGGTGCGGGGGTATTTGTCCAGGTCTTCGCCGGCGCCGAATTGCAGTGGATTGACGAAAATGCTCGCCACCACGAAGTCGGCCCGTTGTGTGGCCTTGGTGACCAGCGCCACATGACCGCTGTGCAGGTTGCCCATGGTCGGCACGAAGGCGATGCGTTTGCCTTCGCCGCGGGCACGGGCCACGGCGGCGCGCAGCTCGCGTACGGTTTTGACGGTGTTCATGCGGAAAATCCGTGTTCGGCGCCCGGGAACGTCGCGGCCTTGACTTCAGCGACGTAGGTACTCAAGGCGCCCTGGATGGAGGTTTGCCCGGCCATGAAGTTCTTCACGAACTTGGGCACGCGACCGGTGATCGACAGCCCGAGCATGTCGTGCAGCACCAGCACCTGGCCATCGGTGGCGTTGCCGGCGCCGATCCCGATCACCGGGATCTTCACCGCCTGGGTGATTTCTTCAGCCAGCTCGCTGGGTACGCATTCGAGCAGCAGCATCGCCGCGCCCGCCTGCTCCAGCGCAATCGCATCGGCGCGCATCTGCCGCGCCTGGTTCTCATTGCGGCCCTGGACCTTGTAGCCACCGAGGATATTCACCGCTTGGGGGGTCAGGCCCAGGTGCGCGCACACCGGAATGCCCCGCTCGGCCAGCAGCCGAATCGAATCGGCCAGCCACAATGCGCCTTCGACCTTGACCATGTGGGCACCGGCCTGCATCAGCATGGCGCTGTTGGCCATGGTTTGTTCGAGGGTGGCGTAGGCCATGAACGGCAGGTCGGCGAGGATCAGCGCATCGGTGTTACCGCGCTTGACGGCGGCCACATGGTAGGCCATCTCGGCGGTGGTGACCGGCAGCGTGCTGTCGTGACCTTGCAGCACCATGCCGAGGGAATCGCCCACCAGCAGCACTTCGACACCGGCCTCGTTGCAGGCATGGGCGAAGGTTGCGTCATAGCAGGTCAGCATGGTGATTTTTTCACCTTTTTGCTTGAGACCTTGCAGCGTGGTCAGGGTAATAGCTGGCATGAAAAAGTCCTCATTAGGCGCTCGTGAATGACTGCGAGTAACGCGCATGATTCGTTATCTATACAGGCGCACCTTCTATGCGTGGTGCTTGTAAGGCCTGGATTGCGCCCTTTAGCGCCGCGTTGGCGGCAGCGGGACGCCTATAGTCGTGAGGAGCAATCGGGAAGTCAATTGGATGTGTTACCGCCGGGTGTTACCGAGGTGACTGATGCGTTTCAGCTTGGGGGAGCGCCCCGGAAGTGACTGTCCGGTCCCGGAACCTGTGGGAGCGAGCTTGCTCGCGATGGCGGTGTGTCAGTCACCCTGGATGCTGGATGTGCCGACGCTATCGCGAGCAAGCTCGCTCCCACAGGGATGGTTTTCGTCAGTGGGCGGGCAGGCGTTCCAGGCCGACGAATGGGCACGCGGCAAGCAGGTCCTTGAGCAAGCGTCCATCGGCCAGGCGCAGGTCGGCGGGGGCCAGTTCGGCCAGTGGGTACAGGACAAAGGCCCGGGCTTGCATATGGTAGTGGGGGACCTTGAGGCGGGGCTCGTCGATCAGGCGATCGCCGAACAGCAGGATGTCCAGGTCCAGGGTGCGCGGCCCCCAGCGTTCGAGGCGTTCGCGACCCTGTCCGGTTTCGATGGCTTGCAGCGCATCGAGCAGGTCCAGCGGTGCTAGGTGGCTGTCCAGCGCCGCCACCGCATTGGTGTAGCGCGGCTGGCCGGGTAGCAGGGAATCGCTTTGGTAAAACGCCGAGACTCCCACCAGTTGGGTATTGGGCAATTGCGCCAGCGCCTGGACGGCACTGCGCAATTGTTCGGCGGGTTCGGCCAGGTTGCTGCCCATGCCGACGTAGATGCGCTCCATCGATTACTCGCCCGATGCGCTCGGTACACCGGCACGCTTGCGCTTGGCACCGCTGCTGCGGCGACGCTTGCGTGGGCCGCTGGCGCCGTCGTCCTTGCCGCTGAGCTCACGAATCATATCGCGGCGCTCGCTGTCGTTGGCGTCCTGGTAATCGGTCCACCATTCGCCCAGGCCATCGGTCTGCTCGCCCGCGCTTTCACGCAGCAGCAGGAAGTCGTAGCCGGCGCGGAAACGCGGGTTGTCCAGCAGCAGGTCGGCACGTTTGCCGCTGCGCCGTGGCAGGCGCTCCTGCATGTCCCAGATCTCGCGGATCGGCATCGTGAAGCGTTTTGGAATGGCGATGCGCTGGCACTGTTCGGCGATCAGCTCGTGGGCGGCTTCCTGCATCGCCGGGATCGGCGGCATGCCACGGTCTTGCAGGCGCAGCACCCGGGCCGGCAGGGCAGGCCAGAGCAAGGCGGCGAACAGGAACGCCGGCGTCACCGGCTTGTTCTGCTTGATGCGCAGGTCGGTGTTGATCAGTGCTTCGCTGATCAAGGTGTGGGTGTAGGTCGGGTTGTGCTCCAGGGCCTCGGCGCTGGCGGGGAACAGCGGATCGAACAGCTGCAGGTCCACCAGCATCTCGAAGGTGTCTGCCGCGTTGCCTGACAGGAACAGTTTGAGCACTTCCTCGAACAGGCGCGCCGAGGGAATTTCCCGCAGCATGGGCGCCAGTTCGCGAATCGGCACGGCGCTGTGTTTTTCGATGCCGAAATCCAGCTTGGCGGCGAAACGCACGGCTCGCAGCATCCGCACCGGGTCTTCCTGGTAGCGCTGCTTCGGGTCGCCGATCAGGCGGATCAGACGATTGCGAATGTCGTGTACGCCGTTGGCGTAATCGAGGATGCGTTCGCTGACCGGATCGTAATACAGGGCGTTGATGGTGAAGTCGCGGCGTTGCGCGTCTTCTTCCAGCGTGCCGTAGACGTTATCGCGCAGGATGCGTCCGCTCTCGTTGCGGGAAGACTGGTTGCTGTCTTCCTCTTCATCGTTTTGCGGATGATTGGCGCGGAAGGTCGCCACTTCGATGATCTCGCGGCCGAAGTGGATATGAACCAGCTTGAAGCGCCGGCCAATGATCCGCGCATTGCGAAACTCTGCCCGTATCTGTTCCGGCGTGGCGCTGGTGGCGACGTCGAAATCCTTGGGGGTGATGTTGAGCAGCATGTCGCGCACGCAGCCACCGACCAGGTAAGCCTGGTAGCCGGCGTTCTGCAAACGTTCGACGATGTTCACCGCATAACGGCTGAACTGGGCCTTTTGCAGCGAATGCTGGCCGCTGTTGAGCACTTCAGGCGTGCTGCGAATGTGTTGCGTACGACGCAAGGGAGAACGGAATGACTGGAACAGCTTCTTCAGCATGGGATGCACTGTTTGAAGGAATATTCGGCCAAAAACGAAGAATGACCGCATGATGGGCGGGGATTCTAGCATTTAGTCGAGGGATGGTGTAGGACGCAGGCGTTTGAGCTGCAAGCTTCAGGCGACAGGCTTGTAGGCTGCGGGGGAGGCGGAACGACAGAAACCACAAGGGGAGCCGAAGCTCCCCCAGAATTAGTTGCGTGCTCTGTTTTTATTATTGGTTTCGGGCTTCTTGTTTTTGTTGAGTGCCCGCGCCACGAGGTTTTCCCTTCGTGACCCTCCCAATCGGGAGCCAAGAGCAAACGGATTGCTTTGGTCGCTGTGTTGCAGTGATCAATCGATCCAACCAGTTCAGGCACCTGTCTTGAGACAGTTTTTATTGTTCTCGGCCTGGTTGTGGGGCAAGCCCCAAATACAACGCCTCTCCAAAAGAATCAGTTAGCTGCGCCTCTCGCCGTCTTGTTTTTATTGTGCGTGAGTCGATTCGTCTTGTTTTTATTGTCTTTTGCATTGCTTGTTATTGTTCTTGTACCAAAGCTATAGCAGGGTGCGTGCCAACTTTTGCGAAACCCAGAGAAACCGGGGGTTTCATGGCTGTAGCCATTTTTCCGAGGCGAAAAAAAGCCGGGGTTTCGTTACCGTAAACCCCGGCTTCTGTTACGTGAAAAAGACTGGGGTAACAGTTTTTTCACATCCCCTGTGGGAGCGAGCTTGCTCGCGATGGGGCATCAGCTTGCCTATAGCGCGACTGACACACCGCATTCGCGAGCAAGCCCGCTCCCACACAGTCAGCTTTCGCTGGTCGCCCCGGTCTTGCGCCGTGGAATGCCCAGGCGCTGGCGCCGTTCCCACAGGCATTTGCGGCTGACGCCCAGCTTGCGTGCCAGCTCGGTCTCGGTCATGTGGTCCTGGTGCTCGAGGACGAAATGCTGGAAGTAGTCCTCCAGGGACAGGTCTTCGGTGGGTTCGTGGCTGGTGTTGTTGGCAGCGCCGCCTTGTTGTGGGGCCAGGCCGATGAATTCTTCGTCGTCCAGGTCGCTCAGTTCGATGTCGATGCCCAGCAGGTCGGCGGAGATTTCCGGGCTCTCGCACAGGATCACTGCCCGCTCGACCGCGTTTTCCAGCTCCCGAACGTTACCCGGCCAGGCGTAATGACGAATGGCCTGTTCGGCGTCCGGGGCGAACTTGAGGTCGGTGCGGTTGACCCGCGCGCTCTGGCGGGCCAGAAACGCCTGGGCGATTTCATTGACGTCCGCGCCACGCTCGCGCAGGGCAGGGAGCTTCAAGGCGATCACGTGCAAGCGGTAATACAAGTCTTCGCGAAACTGGCCGATTTTCGCCAGGCTCTTGAGATCACGGTGGGTGGCCGCGATCAGGCGGACATCGACCTTCTGCGACTGCACCGAGCCGACCCGGCGGATTTCGCCCTCCTGGAGCACCCGCAGCAACCGCGCCTGGGCCTCCAGTGGCAGCTCGCCGATTTCATCGAGGAACAACGTGCCGCCGTCCGCCGCTTCCACCAGCCCGGCACGCCCGGCGCTGGCGCCAGTGAACGCCCCTTTCTCGTGACCGAACAGTTCGGACTCGATCAGGCTCTCCGGAATGGCCGCGCAGTTCACCGAGATCATCGGTGCCTTGGCCCGGCGCGACAGGTTGTGCAGGGCACGGGCCACCAGCTCCTTGCCGGTGCCGGACTCGCCCTGGACCAGGACATTGGAGTCGGTCGGCGCCACTTTGCGGATCTTGCTGTACAGGTCCTGCATGGGCGGGCAGGAGCCGATGATGCCGATTTCGCCATTACTGTTGCTGGCCCCGACTTTCACCGAGGCGCTGGCCTTGCCGACGGGTTCCGCCGGGTTGCTGGTCGCCGCCTGCCGGTCACGCAGGATGCGGGCCACGGCCTGGAGCATTTCGTCGTGGTCGAACGGTTTGGCGATGTAGTCCACCGCGCCCATTTTCATGGAGTCGACCGCCGAGCGCAGGCTTGCGTAGCTGGTCATGATCAGCACCGGCGTGCCCTGGCCGAGCTTGATCAGCTCGGTACCCGGGGCGCCAGGCAGGCGCAGGTCGCTGACAATCAGGTCAAACGTGGGAATGCTGAAACGCTCTTGTGCTTCCTGCACTGAACCGGCTTCGCTGACCTGGTACTGGTTGCGTTCCAGCAGGCGGCGCAAGGCGGAGCGGATAATTGTTTCGTCTTCGACGATCAAAATGTGCGGCATTGATTCGATTCTCTCGACGGTCTCAGTTCACAGCGGACGTCGCTTCGACATGACGCGGCAAGGTCACCCGGATACGGGTGCCGCGTTGGCTCTGAACATCGGCCGGGCTGTCGATGGTGATTTGTCCATAATGCTCTTCAACGATGGAATAGACCAGTGCGAGGCCCAGACCGGTGCCTTCGCCAGGATCCTTGGTGGTGAAGAAGGGTTCGAACAATCGGTCCATGATGTTCTGTGGAATACCGCTGCCTTCGTCTTCGACGATCAGGTCGACCGTGTGTTCGAACGCTTCGCTCTTGACCCGCACCGCGCTGCCGGCCGGTGAGGCGTCCCGCGCGTTGGAGAGCAGGTTGATCAACACCTGGGCGAGCCGCTGGGGGTCGCCATCGACCCAATGGTCCGGGTCGCACAGGTTGAAGAATTGCACTTCGAAATTGCGCCGGTTGAGGGCCAGCAGACCAATGGCATCCTGGGCCACTTCGGCCAGGCAGACGGGCTCGTCATTGTGCTGGTGACCGCCGGCATGGGCGAAGCTCATCAGCGACTGGACGATGCGCGACACGCGCTTGGTCTGTTCGAGGATCTGGCCGCTGATTTCCGTCAGTTCGCCGTCGTCCTCGCGCTCTTCGCGCAGGTTCTGCGCCAGGCAGGCGATGCCGGTGATCGGGTTGCCGATTTCGTGGGCCACCCCGGCGGCCAGCCGGCCGATGCTTGCCAGGCGTTCGGAGTGGACCAGCTTGTCTTCGAGCATCTGGGTGTCGGTCAGGTCTTCCACCAGCAGCACCAGGCCGCTGTTGCCCGGTGCCAACGGCTCGTCGATCGCCGCCTTGTGCAGGTTCAGCCAGCGGGTCTGGCCGTCGAGGGCCAGGTGCTGTTTGTGCAGGTGCTCGTCAGGCAGGTCGATGAAGCCTTGCAGCAAGCCTTTCCATGGCTCGCCCAGGGTGCTCAGGCGTGAGCCGACCACGCGCTGGGCGGCGATCCCGGTCAGTTCTTCCATGGCCTTGTTCCACATCAGGATTTCCTGGTCCTTGGCCAGGGAACACACGCCCATCGGCAGTTCCTGCAGGGTCTGGCGGTGGTAACGGCGCAAGGCGTCCAGTTCGGCGGCCAGGCCGGTGAGGCGCGAGTGGTAATCCTCGAGGCGGCTTTCGATGAAGTGGATGTCTTCGGTGACATAGTTCTCGCCGCCGGCCTTGTAGGGCAGGAACGTCTCGACCATGTCCTGGGCCACGCTGGGGCCCATCAGACCGGACAGGTTGGCCTCGATCCGGTCCCGCAGGCGACGCAAGGCATACGGGCGGCGTTCATCGAAGGGCAGGTAAAGGTCGCGCAGGGCCTGTTCGACTTCCTTTTGCGCGGCTTTGGCGCCCAGGGGCTTGGCCAGTTGCGTGGCGAACTCCTGGGGCGAGGCGGCGTGCAGCTCGCGGCGCTGCGGACGACGAACATTGTCTACCGCACAGGCTTCGGCGGCGCTGGCCTCTTCGCTGCTGGCGTTGGTGAACAGTGAGATCAGGGTGAACATCAGCACGTTCGCTGCCAGGGAAGCGATGGCCGCCATATGCCAACTGGTGTCGTCGAGCACGTAGATCATGTTCAGCAGCGGAATATAGAAACCCTGCAAGTTACCCATCAGCGGCAGCAGCATTGCCACCAGCCATACCAGGATCCCCGCCAGCAGGCCGGCGATGAAGCCGCGGCGGTTGGCGGTCGGCCAATACAGCACCGACAACACGCCGGGCAGGAATTGCAAGGTGGCGACGAAGGCGACGATGCCCAGGTTGGCCAGGTCCTGCCCGTCGCCCAGCATCAGGTAGAAACCGTAGCCGGCCATGATGATCGCGACGATCAGCGCCCGTCGGGTCCATTTCAGCCAGCGGTAGATGTTGCCTTCGGCCGGTGGCTGGTAGAGCGGCAGCACCAGGTGGTTGAGGGCCATCCCCGACAAGGCCAGCGTGGTGACGATGATCAGGCCGCTGGCCGCCGACAGGCCGCCGACGTAGGCCAGCAAGGCCAGGGCCTTGCTGTTGGCGGCGATGCCGATGCCCAGGGTGAAATATTCCGGGTTGGTGCTGGCGCCCAGCTTCAAGCCGGCCCAGAGGATCAGCGGCACCGCCAGGCTCATCAGCAGCAGGAACAGCGGCAGGCCCCAACTGGCGCTCACCAGCGAGCGCGGGTTGAGGTTTTCGGTAAAGGTCATGTGGTACATGTGCGGCATCACGATGGCCGAGGCGAAGAACACCAGCAACAGCGTGCGCCACGGGCCTTCCTGCAAGGGCGTGTGCAAGGCGGCGAGGGCGGTCTGGTTCTGCAGCAGCCACACTTCCAGCTGTTGCGGGCCGTCGAACACGCCGTACAGGGCATAGAGACCGACGCCGCCGATGGCAATCAACTTGATCACCGACTCGAAGGCGATCGCGAACACCAGGCCTTCGTGTTTCTCCCGCGTGGCGATGTGCCGGGAACCGAAGAAAATCGTGAACAGGATGATCAGCACACAGAAACTCAACGCCACTCGGTGCTGCACCGGCTCGCGGGTCAGGATGCTGATGGAGTCGGCCACGGCCTGTATTTGCAGGGCCAGTAACGGTAACACCCCGACCAGCATGAAGATCGTGGTCAGGGCCCCGGCCCAGGTGCTGCGAAAGCGAAAGGCGAACAGGTCGGCCAGGGAGGACAGTTGGTAGGTGCGGGTGATTTTCAGGATCGGGTAGAGCAACACCGGCGCCAGCAGGAACGCGCCCGATACGCCGAGGTAACTGGAGAGGAAACCATAGCCGTACTGATAGGCCAGCCCGACCGTGCCATAGAACGCCCACGCGCTGGCATAGACACCCAGCGACAGGGTGTAGGTCAGCGGGTGGCGGATGATCGCCCGGGGAATCATGCCCCGTTCGCTGATCCAGGCCACGCCGAACAGCACCGCCAGGTAGGCGGCGCTGATCAGGATCATCTGGGTCAGGCTAAAGCTCATCGGCATCTTTTTGGCTCTGCAGGATGAAGGTCACGACAATCAGGATCAGCCAGAGCAGATACGGCCGATACCAGGCGCCCGTGGCATCGATCCACCAATCCATGATGGCCGGGGAGAACAAGTAAATCCCCACTACCAGGAGCAGGACCAAGCGATAGATATACATCCCGGCCTCTCTAATTTATGCGCGTGCCCGAAAACGTGCGGCGATGGTAACGGATGGGGGCCAAGCTGCAAGGCCCGTCAACGTATTTGCGCTTCGGGCAGGCTCAGTGTGCGCGGGATCTTGCCCGCGTCCCAGTGGCGAATGCCCCAGGCCAGCAGTTCCCGTGGGCTGGCGTCGTCCAGTTCGAGGCCCGGTTGCTGGCCCAGCGCGCGCAACGCCCGTAGCAGCAGCGGCGTGGCCTGGTCGGCCGCCAGTGGCGGTGAACGGTAGGATTTGCCGAGCTTGTGCCCGTCGGGCTGGGTGATCAACGGCACGTGCAGGTAACGCGGTTGTGGCAACCCGAGCAGTTCTTGCAGGTAGAGCTGGCGCGGCGTGGAGTCCAGCAGGTCGGCGCCGCGCACGATATCGGTCACCCCTTGCCAGGCATCGTCCAGGACCACGGCCAATTGATAGGCATAGAGTCCGTCGCGGCGGCGGATCACGAAATCACCGACTTCACGGCCCAGGTGCTGGCGGAATTCGCCTTGGACCCGGTCGGTGAAGTGGTATTCGAGCTCGGGGACGCGCAGGCGGATGGCAGCGTCCTCGGTGCCGTGCCCGGCATTGCGGCACAGGCCCGGATAAATGCCCCGGTACGCCTCCAGTTGCTTGCGCGAACAGGTGCAGGCATAGGCCAGGCCCTGGCTGAACAGCCGGTTGATGACTGGGTCATAGGCGTCATGGCGCTCGCTCTGGCGAACCATTTCGCCGTCCCATTCAAACCCGTAGCTTTCCAGCGCCTTGAGAATCGCCGCTTGCGCGCCCGGTTCTTCCCGGGGCGGGTCGAGGTCTTCCATGCGCAGCAACCAGCGCCCGTCCACGGCCCGGGCATCCAGGTACGATGCCAGTGCGGCGACCAGCGAACCGAAATGCAGGTGGCCGCTGGGGGTGGGGGCGAAGCGTCCGATGTAGGCAGTCATAGGGCGAATGTTACTGGGTCCGGGCGGTGGGCATACAATCTCGACAACAAAGCATATCCCTTTGTGGGAGCGAGCTTGCTCGCGATAGCGACCTGTCAGCCACATCACCGTTGGCTGAACCACTGCTATCGCGAGCAAGCTCGCTCCCACAGGGGGCATCGAAGCTTGGAGAAAATATCGGAAACAAAAAACGGAGCGTATGAACGCTCCGTTTCGATAACAGCCCCGGCGATTACTTGCCGACCTGTTTTTCCTTGATTTCCGCCAGGGTCTTGCAGTCGATGCACAGGTCGGCGGTCGGACGGGCTTCAAGGCGACGAATGCCGATCTCGATGCCGCAGGACTCGCACCAACCGTATTCTTCGTCCTCGATCAGTTGCAGGGTCTTGTCGATTTTCTTGATGAGCTTGCGCTCACGGTCACGGGCGCGCAGTTCGAGGCTGAACTCTTCTTCCTGACTGGCACGGTCGGCCGGGTCGGGGAAGTTGGCCGCTTCGTCTTTCATGTGATCCACGGTGCGATCGACTTCCTGCATCAAGTCCTGTTTCCACTTGTTCAGGATCTTGGTGAAGTGCGCGCGCATGGGGGCGCCCATATACTCTTCGCCAGCTTGCGGGACGTAAGGCTCAAACCCGCTGAGCGACTGATTTTGATTCTGCTTTGCTTGGGTGGGCATGAATGGACCGCCTCTACTCTTGTAATCCACTACGCAGGATTGCTCCATCACCGACACCTGCCGGCCCTGCGGCTGCAAGCGGGCGAACTTACCAGATCAAATCGGGCCGCGCTACTCCCGGTTGTCGAGCCTGCGGCGGCCGGGGTCTGTAAAACGTGGCCGGGTTCGCTTCGGTGGGGATCTAAACCTGCTCAATGCTTGATTCTAGTCAAGCCTGGGCCAATCGCGGGAGTCATTTCCTGCAATTCGAGGGCTCAGACCGCTTTGGCCTCGCGCGCGTTCCCGCAGTTGTTGCCGAGTTGGGTAGAATCGGTTCTTTTTCCCCTGAAGGAAGGCCAATGGCTCAGCCCTACAGTGCGCGCAGCCGCGCCATCGAACCTTTCCATGTGATGGCGCTGTTGGCGCGCGCCAACGAACTGCAAGCCGCCGGGCATGACGTCATCCACCTGGAGATTGGCGAGCCGGACTTCACCACCGCCGAACCGATCATCCGGGCCGGCCAGGCCGCGCTGACGGCGGGCAAGACCCGCTACACCGCGGCCCGTGGCATTCCCGAGCTGCGCGAAGCCATCTCGGGTTTCTATGGCCAGCGCTACGGGGTGGAGATCGATCCTCGACGCATCATGATCACGCCGGGCGGCTCCGGCGCGTTGCTGCTGACCAGCGCCTTGCTGGTGGACCCGGGCAAGCATTGGCTGCTGGCCGACCCCGGCTATCCGTGCAACCGTCATTTCCTGCGCCTGGTGGAAGGCGCGGCGCAATTGGTGCCTGTGGGGCCGGATGTGCGCTACCAATTGACGCCGGACCTGGTGAACCGTCATTGGGACCAGGACAGCGTCGGTGCGTTGGTGGCCTCGCCAGCGAACCCGACCGGGACGATTCTCACCCGGGACGAACTGGCAGGGTTGTCCAAGGCCATCAAGGGTCACAATGGCCATCTGGTGGTGGACGAGATCTATCACGGCCTGACCTATGGCACCGACGCCGCCAGTGTGCTGGAAGTCGACGACGACGCCTTTGTCCTCAATAGTTTTTCCAAATATTTCGGCATGACCGGCTGGCGGCTGGGCTGGTTGGTGGCCCCTTCGGCGGCCATCGGCGAGCTGGAAAAACTTGCGCAGAACCTCTACATCAGTGCGCCGAGCATGGCCCAGTACGCCGCCCTGGCCTGTTTCGAGCCCGCCACCATCGAAATCTTCGAACAGCGGCGGGCCGAGTTCGCGCTGCGCCGCGACTTTTTGCTGCCGGCCTTGCGGGAGTTGGGCTTCGGTATCGCGGTGGAGCCCCAAGGGGCGTTTTACCTCTATGCCGATATCAGCACCTTCGGCGGCGATGCCTTTGCGTTCTGCCAGCATTTCCTGGAAACCGAACACGTGGCCTTCACCCCGGGGCTGGATTTCGGCCGTCATCAGGCCAGCCACCATGTGCGGTTCGCCTACACACAGAGCTTGCCGCGGCTACAGGAAGCGGTGGCGCGAATCGAACGTGGACTGCGGAGCTGGCAAGGCTGATGCGTTTTTCCCCTGCGTTGGAAGAAGGTCGTCTGATTCGACGTTACAAGCGTTTTCTCGCTGATATCGAGACCGTTCACGGCGAACTCCTCACTATTCACTGCCCCAACACCGGCTCGATGCTCAACTGCATGGCTGAAGGCGCGCGCGTCTGGTTCAGTCGCTCCAGCGACCCCAAGCGCAAGTTGCCCGGTACCTGGGAAATCGGCGAAACCCCTCAAGGGCGGCTGGCCTGCATCAATACCGCACGGGCCAACGCCTTGGTCGAAGAAGCCTTGCGCGCCGGGGTCATCAGTGAACTGAACGGGTTCACCGGGCTCAAGCGTGAAGTGGCTTATGGGGTGGAAAACAGCCGCATCGATTTTCGCCTGGACTACGCTCAAGGCTCGGCCTGGGTCGAAGTCAAAAGTGTCACGTTGGGTTTCGATGGCACCCAGGTGGCGGCATTTCCCGATGCGGTCACGCTGCGCGGAGCCAAGCACCTGAGGGAGCTCGCCTGCCTGGCCCGGGAAGGTGTCCGAGCGGTGCAGCTGTATTGCGTGAACCTGAGTGGCATCGAGGCCGTGCGCCCGGCCCACGAGATCGACCCGGTATACGCCGCAGCCCTGCATGATGCGGTGGCGGCGGGGGTGGAAGTGTTGGCCTACGGAGTTACGTTGACGCCCGAGCAGATGCGGGTGGACCGTGCGTTGCCAGTGTTGCTCACGACACTAGAGTTCGACCCAGACGCCTTGCTCGTCCTCCCGGCTGTCTAGCGCGGGCAGGAACTGACCGGCGCAAGGGCCGGCCACGCATTCACCGCTCTCGATCAGGAACAGCGCGCCGTGAGTGGCGCACTGGATCAGGCTGGCGCTGGGGTCGAGGAACTGGTCGGGTTGCCACTCCAGTGGCACGCCCCGGTGCGGGCAGCGGTTGAGATAGGCATACACCTGGCCGGCGCGTCGCACGGCCAGCACCTTGCGCCCATCGAGGTCGAAACCGCGACTGCCGTTGTCGGGCAGTTCGGCGGCGGTACAAAGAAACTTCATGTGTGTCTCTATATATCTGTCGGAGTGAGCCTCTGTGGGAGCGAGCTTGCTCGCGATGACGGCGGCACATTCAACCTCTCAGTGACTGACAGGCCGCTATCGCGAGCAAGCTCGCTCCCACAGGTTTCGTGTGGCAAAAGATCCACCCTTGACGGTCAAATGAAAACAATTATCAAATGGCGCCTCCTTCGCAGGTGGTCGAGGATACTTGGCCCGGCCCGGTCCTGCGAAAAACTTCTTTGAGGAAGCTGCCCGATGCGTCTGAACATCCGCGTTGTTGCGCTCTGTGTCGCACTGTTGGTCAACCAGGGGGCCAGCGCGGCTGAGTCGCCGCAGCGTTGGGTCAGCGCCGGCGGTGCCTTGTCGGAGTGGATCAGTGCACTGGGGGGCGAGTCGAAACTGGTGGGCGTGGACACCACCAGCCAGCATCCTGAATCCTTGCGGGCCTTGCCCAGCATTGGCTATCAGCGACAATTGTCCGCAGAGGGCATATTGAGCCTGCGTCCGCAGATCCTGGTGGGTACCGAGGAAATGGGGCCGCCACCTGTGCTGGCGCAAATCCGCAGCGCCGGCGTAAAGGTCGAATTGTTCTCGGCCACGCCAGACCTGCCGACCCTGCAGGGCAACTTGCAGCACCTGGGGCAATTGCTGGGGGCGCAGGCCGAGGCGACACGGTTGTTCGACCGTTATCAGGAACAGATTACCCAGCAGCATGCCCGGGTGACCGAGGCCCAGCGCAAGCAAAAGGCTCCCGGCGTATTGCTGTTGGTGGGCAGTTCCGGTGGCAAGCCGCTGGTCGCTGGCAAGGGCACGGCTGCCGATTGGCTGTTGCAGCAGGCCGGCGGTCACAACCTGGCGACCCACAGCGGTTACAAGTCTTTTTCTGTGGAAACCCTGGCCGGCCTGAATCCTGAAGTGCTGGTCTTCGCCGACCGTGCCTTGAGTGGGGAAGAGGCCCGTGCGGCGCTGTTCAGGGAAAATCCGATCCTTTCCTCGACCCGAGCCGCCAGGGACGGGCGCGTCATGGAGCTCGACCCGACGCTGTTGGTGGGCGGATTGAGCCCGCGGCTGCCGCAAAGCCTGGTGAAACTGACGGCAGGCTTTTATCCGGCTGAGCCGGCCGCGGCGCCATGACTTCGTCGATCAAGCCACGCACTTTATTTATCGGCCTGGGCCTGCTGTGTTTGCTGGCGACCTGGCTGTCCCTGGCCCTGGGGCCGGTGAGCCTGCCGCTGCTGGATACCTTGCGCGCCGCTTTACGCCTGTTGGGCTTGCCGGTGGCCGCCGATGGCCTGGAGCAGGCCGAACTGATCCTCGGCCAGATCCGTTTGCCGCGGACCCTGCTGGGCTTGGCGGTGGGCGGGGTGTTGGCGTTGTCCGGTGTGGCGATGCAGGGACTGTTCCGTAACCCGCTGGCAGACCCGGGGTTGGTGGGCGTGTCCAGCGGTGCGGCGTTGGGCGCAGCCTTCGCCATTGTCGGTAGCTCGGCGCTGGGCGGGTTGCCCGAAGCCTTCGGCCCTTACGTGTTGTCGTTGTGTGCGTTCCTTGGCGGGCTCGGCGTTACGGCGCTGGTCTATCGCCTCGGCCGCCGCAATGGCCAGACCCATGTCGCGACCATGCTCCTGGCGGGCATTGCCCTGACCGCGCTGTCCGGTTCCGCCGTCGGCCTGTTCACCTACCTGGCGGACGACGCGACCCTGCGCACCCTGACGTTCTGGAACCTGGGCAGTCTCAACGGTGCCAGTTACGCGAGGTTGTGGCCGTTGTTGCTGGTCAGTGCCGGCGTGGCGCTCTGGCTGCCACGCCGGGCCCGTGAGCTCAATGCGCTGTTGCTGGGCGAGTCCGAGGCAGCCCATTTGGGCGTCAACGTCGAAGCCCTCAAGCGTGAGCTGGTGTTTTGTACGGCCCTGGGGGTTGGCGCGGCGGTGGCGGCCGCGGGCATGATCGGTTTCGTCGGGCTGGTGGTGCCGCATCTGGTGCGCCTGGTGGCCGGCCCCGACCACCGTGTGTTGCTGCCCGCTTCAGTGCTGGCGGGGGCAAGCCTGTTGTTGCTCGCCGACCTGGTGGCACGCTTGGCGCTGGCCCCCGCGGAATTGCCGATCGGCATCGTCACGGCCTTCATCGGCGCGCCGTTTTTCCTCTATCTATTGGTACGAGGGCGCGCCTGATGTTGCGAGCACAGGACCTGCACATTCAGCGTGGCCGCAACACTGTGCTGGCGGACATCGATCTGCTGCTCAACCCCGGCGAAGTGCTCGGTGTACTCGGGCCCAACGGTGCGGGCAAAAGTACCTTGCTGGCGGGCCTGTGTGGCCAATTGCGGCCGAGCCAGGGGCAGGTCTGGCTCGAAGACCGTCCACTGGCCCAATGGCAGGGGGCCGAGCGCGCCCGTCGCCTGGCGGTCTTGCCGCAGTCCTCGACCCTGGATTTTGCCTTTCGCGTCGAGGAAGTCGTCGGCATGGGGCGCCTGCCGCATCAGAGTGGTCGGCTGCGCGACGAGCAGATCGTCGCCGCGGCGCTGCAAGCGGCAGATGCCGCGCATCTGCACGGTCGCAGTTACCTGGCGTTGTCCGGCGGCGAACGCCAGCGGGTGCATCTGGCACGGGTGTTGGCGCAGTTGTGGCCGGGTGAAGCGGGGCAGACCCTGTTGCTGGACGAGCCGACCTCGATGCTCGATCCGCTGCATCAGCACACCATCCTCCAGGCGGTGCGTGAATTCGCCGGTCGCGGCGCCGCCGTGCTGGTGATCCTGCATGACCTGAACCTGGCGGCGCGTTACTGTGATCGGCTGTTGCTGCTCGCGTCCGGTCGACCGGTGGCCCTGGACACTCCCCGGCACGTACTGCGCCCGGAACCGCTCAAGGCGGTGTTTGGCCTGGACGTGCTGGTGCAAGACCATCCGGAGCGCGGGCATCCATTGATCATCGCCCGTTGAGGGCGCCCTGGAGGATACGGACGTGCGCCTGCTCCTGATTCTGGCATTGAGTGTACTGACGGCGTGCCAGAGCATCGCCCCGCCCCCGCTCGGTGGACGGATCCGTGATTTGCACAACGGCCAGGCCGTGACGCCCCAGGCGCTGGTCGAACGCCTGGCAAAGGCACCTCGAGTGGTGGTGGGGGAGCGGCACGACAATCCCGATCATCACGCGCTGCAGCTATGGCTGCTCCAGGCCTTGGCCGGCCAGCGGGCCCAGGGCAGCCTGTTGCTGGAAATGCTCACCCCCTCTCAACAGCCACGCGTTGAGTCGGTCCGCCAGCTGCCCGCCTTGCCCAAGGACCTGCCCGACGCGTTGGCCTGGTCCCCCGGCTGGGATTGGAGCCTGTACGGACCCATCGTCGAGTTTGCCCTGGCCCAACGCTATCCATTGCTGGCCGCCAATCTGGACGCCGCCGAGATCCAGCGTTTCTACCGACAAGCGCCCAGCGTGATGGGCGCTCGCGCCAATGCCGCCACGGTGAAGGACGCGTTGCTGGGACAGATCCGTGAATCCCACTGCGGTTTGCTGCCGGAGTCGCAAATGCCACCCATGCTGGCCGTGCAGCAACAGCGTGACCGGCGCATGGCCGAACGTCTGCTGCAAGCGCCGGCACCGGCATTGTTGTTTGCGGGCGCCTGGCATGGGCGAAAAGATCTCGGCGTGCCGCTGCACGCGTTGGACCTCGGCGCCAGCGAGGCGCCGATTGTCCTGATGTTGGCCGAGGAGGGCAGTGACGTGACGTCGGCCATGGCGGACTACGTGTGGTACACCCCGGCCATGCCGCCCCAGGATTATTGTGCGCAGATGCGCGAACACATCGGTAAGTGATATCGCAGGCAAAAAAAGACCCGGCAAGAGCCGGGTCAAATAACCGTGATTAGCCTGATGAGGAGATATCTGAGAGTCCGAACCAAGGGCTGTTCAAATATCGGCCAGTCTCGCGACTGGATGTGGTAATCATAGCGATTCTCATTACCATGTCAAACATTGTTTTTGCGATTCGTCGAAATAACCTCGTGGCCAGGGTTCGCACTGCAAATGAAAGGGGCTCAGGCTTTGTGACGCGTCGAAATGGCGTCCAACTGTTTATTCAGGGCTTCCTTGCGTTCAGCGGGGATGTCATTCCAATGCACATCCATCAACGCACCCTCGATGGCGTACAGCAACACCTTGGACGCCCGGAAGCCGCGCGTGCGCACGGCGCGATAGGCGTCCACCGCCCCGAGCCGGCGTAGATCGGAAGCACTGTGGATACCCACGGCGTGCAGCCACTGGGCCGATGTCTTGCCCAGATTCTTCAGGTGTTGCAGTTCATCATTCATCGAGCCTCCTTGCGACGGCCGACTGGTGCGGTGGGCAAGCTTCTGAGCAGTGTAGCGGTCAGTAGGAAAAGCGTGATTCTTTGGTGGGATTCGATGCAAAAGCTTCTAATGCATTACGCACGATGGGGAGGGAAAAGACTGCATTCTCCAGCGCAAGCGGGGGCGCTGGAGATCCGTTCGGTCGTGGCGGGGCCGCGCGTCGGCCGGCCCGGTTCAGGCACTGTCAGCGGGTGCGGTAGCGCAGCCGGGTGCCGAAGTTCATCGACATCAAGATTTCATCCGCAGACAGTTCGGGCGGAAAGTAGGCGCCGGATATCTGCGCATGGGCCAGGCTCGCGCCCTCCAGCGACGACTTGCGAAAATCGATGCCGCGCAAATCGGCGGAGCGGAAGTAGGCGTCGCTGAAGTCAACGTCGTCCGCGTTCAGTTCCCGCAGGTCAAGGCCTCGAAAATCACCGCCGCGCATGTCGACCGGACCTCGTGGGCGTTCGCTGTTGAAGCCGGCGATGTCATCTTTGCGCAGCAAGGCATAAAGCGGGGTACCGAGAAGTTTGGGAAGGCTCATTTCATATCACCTGATGGTTTTATGACGCCAGTATAGTGCCACTATTTGGCGGCCGTGAAGCCGGACATCGCTTCACGGCCGAAATAGTGATCTAGAGGCCTGGCAGGCGCTGGCGGATCTGCGCGACCACGATGTCGAGCGTACCGCTTTCGTTGGTTTGGACCCGTTTGCTGCAGAGAATTTCCGCCGGGGTCAGGGCTTCACGGCTGGACTGTTGCGCGGCGATGACTGCCAGGTTCGCATCGGAGGGGTCTTGTTGGTCGGCCTGGCGCTGTGCCAGCCGGCTTTCGATGACCGCTTGCGGCGCGTCGCAGTCGAGGATCAGGAACGGAGCGCCCGTGGCCTCGGCGACTTTTGCCGCGGCGTCGCGCTGATCGTGTTTGAGGTAGGTGGCGTCGATCACTACCGGGAATCCGGCGCGCAGGATCGCCGCGGCGACTTCATGCAGGCGGGCGTAGGTGGCGCTGCTGGCGTCGCTGCTATAGATGCCGGCTTGTGGATCGTTGGGCACCTGTTGCTGGCCGAACAGGCGTTTGCGCTCCACGTCCGAACGCAGGCGAATGGCGCCCAGTGCCTCTACCAGGCGCATCGCGACGTGGCTTTTGCCAACGGCCGAAACACCGTGGGTGATGGCCAGGAAAGGCGAAGGAATGGTGCTGTAGCTTTCGGCCAGGTTGGCGTAGTTGCGGTATTGGCGCAGGGTGGTGGCGCGCTGCACCGGATCGGCTTCGGCCGGCATGCTGAACAGCGCGACTTTTGCCCGGACGAGGGCGCGGTAGGCTTTATAGAAGTTCAGCAGTTCCAGGCCCTGGTAGTCGCCAGTCAGTTCCAGGTACTGGCTGACGAAACGCCGCGCCAGGGACTTGAGACCACGGTCCTCCAGGTCCATCGCCAGGAAGCCGGTGTCGGCGTAGACGTCGGTGAAACGGAACGGTTCGTTGAATTCGATGCAGTCGAAAATCACCACCTTGCCGTCGATCACGGTGGCGTTGCCCAGGTGGATATCGCCGTGGCATTCACGGATGAAGCCTTCGGCCTTGCGCTGGGCGAGCAGCGGCTTGAGGCGTTCGAAACTGCTTTCGGCCCAGGCTTGCAACGCTTCGAGTTGCAGCAGGTCGGCCTTGTCGTTGAGGAACGGACGGATCTGTTCGAAGTTCTGCAGCACCGGCGCCATCACGCTTTGCGGGGTACCGGCGGTGTTTTCGGCGGGCACCTTGGGCGTGGAGAGGTGGAACTGGGCGATCTGGGCGGCCATCTCGTCGATGTGCGCGGTGGTCAGTTCGCCGTTGGCTTGCAACGTGCTGAGCAATTGGCTTTGCGGGAACTGACGCATCTTCAGGGCGTATTCGATGGCCGGACCGTCGCCACCCAGTTGTGGTGCTTCGACGCTACCGGTAATCGGCAGCACGTCCAGGTACAGGTCTTGGGTCAGGCGCTGATTCAGGCGCAACTCTTCGCCGCAGAAATGCTGGCGCGCCTCGAGGCTGGTGAAATCGAGGAAACCGAAGTTGACCGGCTTTTTGAATTTGTAGGCGTATGGCCCGGTGAGCAATACCCAGGAAATGTGGGTTTCGATGACCTGGAACGCTTCGACGGGATGCGGGTAGAGGGCCGGGTTTTGCAGGGCGGCGATCAGGGATTGGCTCACGGGCGGTCCTTCAGAGTCTGGGAAAATTCAAGGCCGTCATTATGGCGGCAAGCCGCGCTAACGCAAACCGCATGGCGGCTCATGTTGAACCGCGGCAAAGTGCGTATAATCCGCCGCCATGACTCGTACCCGATCCCCCCGTACCCCCAAGAAACCACCCGCCAGCCGCCTGCGGCCCTGGCTGGGCTGGGCCCTTAAACTCAGCCTGGTGGGCCTCGTCGTGCTCGCCGGTTTTGCGGTCTATCTCGATGCCGTGGTCCAGGAGAAATTCTCCGGCAAGCGCTGGACCATCCCGGCCAAGGTCTATGCCCGGCCGTTGGAGCTGTTCGTCGGACAAAAGCTGAGCAAGGACGACTTCCTGACCGAACTCGATGCCTTGGGGTATCGCCGTGAAAGCGTGGCCAATGGTCCGGGTGCGGCCTCGGTCAATGGCAATACCATCGACCTCAACACCCGTGGTTTCCAGTTCTATGAAGGCATGGAACAGGCGCAACCGGTGCGGGTGCGTTTTTCCGGTGACTATGTGGCTGCGCTGACCGGCGCCAACAACGCGAGCCTGTCGGTGGTGCGTCTTGAGCCGCTGCTCATTGGTGGCCTGTACCCCAAGAACCTCGAAGACCGGATCCTGATCAAGATCGACCAGGTACCGCCGTTCCTGCTCGACACGCTGATTGCCGTCGAAGACCGCGACTTCTACCATCACTTCGGCGTCTCGCCCAAGTCGATCGCCCGGGCTATCTGGGTCAACACGTCCTCGGGGCATATGCGCCAGGGCGGCAGTACCCTGACCCAACAGCTGGTCAAGAACTTCTACCTGACCAACGAGCGCAGCCTGACTCGCAAGCTCACCGAAGCCATGATGGCGCTGTTGCTGGAGTTGCATTACGACAAGCAGGAGATCCTGGAGGCGTACCTCAACGAGGTCTTCGTCGGCCAGGATGGTCAACGGGCGGTGCACGGTTTCGGCCTTGCCAGCCAGTTCTTCTTCAGCCAGCCGCTGTCCGAGCTCAAGCTGCATCAGGTGGCGTTGCTGGTGGGCATGGTCAAAGGGCCGTCTTCCTACAACCCGCGTCGTAATCCGGAACGTGCCCTCGAGCGGCGCAACCTGGTGCTCGACCTGCTGCAACAACAAGGTGTGGCGACGGCCGAGCAAGTCGAAGCCGCGAAAAAGATGCCGTTGGGCGTGACCAAGCGTGGCAGCCTGGCGGACAGTTCGTTCCCCGGCTTCATGGACCTGGTTAAGCGCCAGTTGCGTGAAGACTACCGCGATGAAGACTTGACCGAAGAAGGCCTGCGCATCTTCACCAGTTTCGACCCGATCCTGCAGATGAAGGCCGAAGCCTCGGTCGAGGACACCTTCAAACGGCTGGGCGGACGCAAGGGCGCCGACGAAGTCGAAGCGGCCATGGTGGTGACCAATCCGGAAACCGGCGAAGTCCAAGCCATGATCGGCAGCCGCCAGGCCAGTTTCGCCGGCTTCAACCGGGCCCTGGATGCGGTGCGTCCGATTGGCTCGCTGATCAAGCCGGCGGTGTACCTCACCGCCTTGGAGAAACCGAGCCAGTACACGCTGACCAGTTGGCTATCGGACGAGGCGTTCTCGGTCAAGGGCGCGGATGGCCAGGTCTGGAAACCGCAGAACTATGATCGTCGTTCCCACGGCACGGTGTTCCTCTATCAGGGGTTGGCGCATTCCTACAACCTGTCGACGGCTCGCCTCGGGCTGGAAGTCGGCGTGCCGAACGTACTCAAGACCCTCGCGCGCCTGGGCGTAAGCCGCGAACTGCCGGCCTTCCCGTCGATGTTGCTGGGGGCGGGGGGGCTGACGCCGATAGAAGTGGCGGCGATGTACCAGACGCTGGCCAACGGCGGTTTCAATACGCCGATGCGCGGGATCCGCAGCGTGCTGACCGCCGATGGCGAGCCGCTCAAGCGTTATCCGTTCCAGATCCAGCAGCGCTTCGATCCGGCCTCCATTTATCTGATCCAGAGCGCGATGCAGCGGGTCATGCGTGAAGGCACCGGCAGTTCGGTTTATAACGTGCTGCCCCGGACCCTGACCCTGGCGGGCAAGACCGGGACCAGTAACGATTCGCGCGACAGCTGGTTCGCCGGTTTCAGCCAGGACTTGTTGGCGGTGGTCTGGCTCGGACGCGATGACAACGGCAAGACCCCGTTCACTGGCGCCACTGGCGCGTTGCAGGTCTGGACCAGTTTCATGCGCAAGGCCGACCCGCTGCCGCTGGACATGCCGCAACCGGACAACATCGTTCAGGCCTGGGTCGATTCGCGTACTGGCCAAGGCTCCGACGCCAATTGCCCGGGTGCCGTACAGATGCCGTATATTCGCGGCAGCGAACCGCCACCCGGTGCAGCCTGTGGCGGCACGAATCCCGCCGAATCGGTGATGGATTGGGTCAAGGACTGGATGAATTAGGCAAAGAGGGTTTCAAGTGAACAAGTGGTTGATTCCAGCGGTAACGGCCGTGGCTTTGCTCAGTGGTTGCTCTACCGTACAGCGCGGTTCGATTCCGGTCGTTGACGCCGGCACGGCTGTGTCCAACAGCGAGCGGGTCTCGGCCAACGGCGGTTTCCGTCAAACGACGGTGAAGCGTCCGGTGCAGGGCCAGGTCCAGGCGATTCCGCAGGGCGACACCGGTGTCGTCGTGATGGTGCCCGGCGGCGGTGCGACAACCTCGGCGCCGATCAGTAGCACGCCGATCACGCCGGGCCCGATCACGCCAGGGCCTATCGAAACTTCGCCGATCGATCAGGGCAGCTACAGCATGCCTTCGACGCCGAGCAGCGTCCCGTCGGCAAGTTCCGGTGGTTTGTCCGCCGATGAACAACTGGACGGCCCGGTGCTGGCCCTGCTGACCACGGCGCAGCAGCAACAGGCCGGCGGTGACCTCAACGGTGCGTCCTCCAGCCTGGAGCGTGCCCAGCGTGTAGCGCCGCGCGAACCCCAGGTGCTCTATCGCCTGGCCCAGGTGCGCATGGCCCAGGGCGATGCGCCGCAAGCCGAACAACTGGCCCGCCGTGGCCTGACATTCTCTAGTGGTCGCCCGGCGCTTCAGGCCAGCCTGTGGGAATTGATCGCCCAGGCCCGTGAGAAACAAGGCGACTCCGCTGGCGCGGCGCTGGCCCGTCAAAAGGCCAAGGTTTCGCTCTGATGGATAGGCGTTTTCCCCAAATCGCCGATCAGTTGCTGCTGATCGAGCGGGAGCTGCGGGTCCAGGGCTGGTGGAGCGAGGTATCGCCTTCGGCCGAGGCGCTGGCCAGTGTTGAGCCGTTCGCGGTCGACACCCTGGATTTCGAGCAGTGGCTGCAATGGATTTTCCTGCCCAGGATGAAAGCCATCCTGGAAAACGACCTGCCGCTGCCCAACGCCTCGGGCATCCTGGCCATGGCCGAGATGGTCTATGCCCAGCGACCCGGGCAGGGCGTGGAATTGCAGCGGCTGTTGGCGCAGTTCGATCAGATGATCAGCAACGTCGGCTGACCCACGCTACTGGCAGTGCTCATCGATCTGCTTGCGGGTTTCCTCGATGCGCTGGCGCCGCTCTTCGTCATTGAGGCGGCGCATTTCCCCTTCCACGTCTTCACGTACCCGCGGGTTGTTCTGTAGCTGCGCCAGGTTGGTCCTGGCCTGCTCGCAAAATGCCTTGAGCTGGGCTTCCTGCTCGGCAATCTGTTTCTTGACCTCTTTATCGATCGCCTTCTGGTCGCCAATGACGCCGCCGGAAGGAGGCGCGGGCGGTTTGGCGACGGATGGCGAGGACTTGATCACGGTCGTGGCCTCGGCGTCCTGGGGCGGCTGGGATCCGAAGTGGGTGACACCTTGGGCATCCACCCATTTGTAGACCTGAGCGGCCATGCATATCGGGCTCAGGCCAACCAGCAGGCTGGCCGTCAAGAAGATCATTCGCATGCTGTTTCCTTGTCTTGGGTTGCGCAATTGAAGCTAACACAGTTGCCGTTTAAGGGTTTTTTCTTGCGTTCTCATGCGCTTACTTCGAATAAAGCACATAGACGACTTGACTTGAAGGAGGCGAAACAGAAGAATCCAAAGTCCGCTGTAGAGGGACTGCCAGAAGCAGACCCACTCGGCAGATCATGAGGCGCACATCCGCGCCGACCTGTTACACCCGCAACGCGTTACCTCGCGCTGGGTGGGAAAGGCCCGCAACACTTGGGACGATCCCAATACTTGCTCAGTCAGTGCTGACGTAGTCGGCGACCACCGTCGCTCATGCTCTGCCGAGAAGTAAACCTATTAAGACCCGTCCCCTTTTTGTGGGTCGGTATTCTGGCGTTTTAGAGGTGAACAACGTGGAGCTTTTATCTGGCGGTGAGATGCTCGTCCGCTTTTTGCGTGACGAAGGCGTCAAATATATCTACGGGTACCCCGGTGGTGCTCTTCTTCATGTCTACGATGCCCTGTTCAAAGAACCGGAAGTGACCCACATCCTGGTTCGTCACGAGCAGGCGGCCACCCATATGGCTGATGGTTATGCCCGTGCTACCGGCAAGGCCGGCGTGGTCCTGGTGACTTCCGGTCCTGGCGCCACGAACGCCATCACCGGTATTGCCACCGCGTACATGGACTCCATCCCGATGGTGATCATCTCCGGCCAGGTGCCCAGCACCATGGTGGGCACCGATGCGTTCCAGGAAACCGACATGATCGGTATCTCCCGGCCGATCGTGAAGCACAGCTTCATGATCAAGCACGCGTCGGAAATCCCGGAAGTCATGAAGAAGGCTTTCTACCTGGCTGAATCCGGTCGTCCGGGCCCGGTCGTGGTCGATGTCCCGAAAGACATGACCAACCCGGCCGAGAAGTTCGAATACATCTTCCCGAAAAAAGCCAAGCTGCGTTCCTACAGTCCGGCGGTCCGTGGTCACTCCGGGCAGATCCGCAAGGCAGCCGAAATGCTGCTGGCGGCCAAGCGCCCTGTGTTGTACTCCGGTGGTGGCGTGATCCTCGGCGGTGGCTCCGCGCCGCTGACTGAATTGGCAAAAATGCTCAACCTGCCGGTCACCAATACGCTGATGGGCCTGGGTGCGTTCCCAGGCACCGACCGTCAGTTCATCGGCATGCTCGGCATGCACGGCAGCTACACCGCCAACCTGGCGATGCACCACGCCGATGTGATCCTGGCGGTCGGCGCGCGTTTCGACGACCGTGTGATCAACGGCCCGGCGAAGTTCTGCCCGAACGCCAAGATCATCCATATCGACATCGATCCGGCGTCCATCTCCAAGACCATCAAGGCAGACGTGCCGATTGTCGGTCCCGTCGAGAGCGTGCTGACCGAAATGGTCGCCATCCTCAAGGAAATCGGCGAGGTTCCGAACAAGGAGTCCGTGGCCAGCTGGTGGAAGCAAGTCGATGAATGGCGCGGCGATCGCGGCCTGTTCCCTTATGACAAGGGCGACGGCAGTGTGATCAAGCCGCAGACCGTGATCGAAACCCTGTGCGAAGTGACCAAGGGCGATGCCTTTGTGACCTCCGACGTGGGTCAGCACCAGATGTTCGCCGCGCAGTACTACAAGTTCGACAAACCCAACCGCTGGATCAACTCCGGTGGCCTGGGCACCATGGGCTTCGGTTTCCCGGCGGCCATGGGGATCAAGTTGAGCTTCCCGGATGCCGACGTCGCCTGCGTCACCGGCGAGGGCAGCATCCAGATGAACATCCAGGAACTGTCCACCTGCCTGCAGTACGGTTTGCCGGTGAAGATCGTGATCCTGAACAACGGTGTGTTGGGAATGGTTCGCCAGTGGCAGGACATGAGCTACGGCAGCCGTCACTCGCACTCCTACATGGAATCGCTGCCTGATTTCGTCAAGCTGGCGGAGGCCTACGGTCACGTTGGCGTGCGCATCACCGAATCGAAGGATTTGAAGTCGAAGATGGAGGAAGCGTTCGCCATGAAGGATCGCCTGGTGGTGATCGATATTGCGGTCGACACCAGCGAGCACGTCTACCCGATGCAGATCAAAGACGGCTCCATGCGCGATATGTGGCTGAGCAAGACGGAGCGTACCTAATCATGCGACACATTATTTCCTTGCTTCTGGAAAACGAACCGGGTGCGCTGTCTCGTGTTGTAGGCCTGTTCTCGCAGCGCAACTACAACATTGAAAGCCTGACCGTGGCGCCAACCGAAGACCCGACCCTGTCGCGTCTGACGCTGACCACCGTGGGGCACGATGAAATCATCGAGCAGATCACCAAGAACCTGAACAAGCTGATCGAGGTGGTCAAGCTGGTGGACCTGTCGGAAAGCGCTCACATCGAGCGTGAACTGATGCTGGTCAAGGTCAAGGCCACCGGCGCCCAGCGTGCCGAGATCAAACGTACTACCGATATTTATCGTGGGCAGATCGTCGATGTCAGCGCCAGCGTCTATACCGTTCAGTTGACCGGTACCAGCGACAAGCTCGACAGCTTCATTCAATCGATCGGCACTGCCTCGATTCTGGAAACCGTACGCAGTGGCGTCACCGGGATTGCCCGTGGCGACAAAGTACTGAGCATCTAACCAAATTAGCGAATGGCCTGAACGGCCGGATATAGGGGAAATTCATGAAAGTTTTCTACGATAAAGACTGCGACCTGTCGATCATCCAGGGCAAGAAAGTCGCCATCATCGGCTACGGTTCCCAAGGTCACGCCCAGGCGTGCAACCTGAAAGATTCCGGCGTTGACGTGACTGTCGGCCTGCGTAAAGGCTCGGCCACCGTTGCCAAGGCCGAGGCCCACGGCCTGAAAGTGGCTGACGTGGCTTCCGCCGTTGCCGCTGCCGACCTGGTCATGATCCTGACTCCGGACGAGTTCCAGGGTGCTCTGTATCGCGACGAAATCGAACCGAACATCAAGAAGGGCGCGACCCTGGCCTTCTCCCACGGTTTCTCGATCCATTACAACCAGGTCGTGCCGCGTGCTGACCTCGACGTGATCATGATCGCGCCGAAGGCCCCGGGCCACACCGTGCGTTCCGAGTTCGTGAAAGGCGGCGGTATCCCTGACCTGATCGCGATCTACCAGGATGCTTCGGGCAACGCCAAGAACGTGGCCCTGTCCTACGCCGCTGGCGTGGGTGGCGGTCGTACCGGCATCATCGAAACCACCTTCAAGGACGAGACCGAAACCGACCTGTTCGGCGAACAAGCCGTTCTGTGCGGTGGTACGGTCGAGCTGGTGAAAGCCGGTTTCGAAACCCTGGTCGAAGCGGGCTACGCGCCAGAAATGGCTTACTTCGAGTGCCTGCACGAACTGAAGCTGATCGTTGACCTCATGTACGAAGGCGGTATCGCCAACATGAACTACTCGATCTCCAACAACGCCGAATACGGCGAGTACGTGACCGGTCCGGAAGTGATCAACGCCGAATCCCGTCAGGCCATGCGCAACGCCCTGAAACGTATCCAGGACGGCGAATACGCCAAGATGTTCATCAGCGAAGGCGCCACCGGCTATCCTTCGATGACCGCCAAGCGTCGCAACAACGCCGCCCACGGTATCGAAATCATCGGTGAGCAACTGCGTTCGATGATGCCGTGGATCAGCGCCAACAAGATCGTCGACAAAGCCAAGAACTAAGTCGCGAACTCGAGTCGAAAAACGCGGCCCTGGCCGCGTTTTTTCGTTTGGGCGATGGCTTCTGGTATAAAGCTGCATCGTTTGCGGCCGAATCGTCGTCCCAGACATCTGTTGAATTTTTTTCACACCGTTGCAAGGTATTGCCCATGAGCGAACGTCCCGACGAGCCAAGCCAGGCTCCTGACGCCGAAAGCCTGTTGCCCATCGATGAGCACATCGAAGAAGGCCATGACGCTGAAGGCCGTAAGGTCCGGCATCGTGGCATCTATCTGCTGCCGAACCTGTTCACCACCGCGAACCTGTTCGCCGGTTTCTATTCCATCATCAACTCCATGAGTGCCCAGGCTGCCTTGAGCGCCGGTGATAGCGCAGGGGCGAGCCGTTACTTCGCCTTCGCCGCCATTGCGATCTTTGTCGCCATGGTGCTCGATGGTCTGGACGGGCGCGTGGCCCGCATGACCAATACCCAGAGCGCGTTCGGCGCCGAGTACGATTCACTGTCCGACATGGTCGCCTTTGGCGTGGCTCCCGCCTTGCTGGCGTTCGGCTGGGCGCTGGGAGACATGGGCAAGGTCGGCTGGATGGTTGCCTTTATCTATGTGGCGGGGGCGGCGTTGCGCCTGGCTCGTTTCAATACCCAGGTTGGCAAGGCTGACAAACGTTACTTCATCGGTCTGGCCAGTCCGGCCGCGGCGGGTGTCGTGGCCGGTGTGGTCTGGGCATTCAGCGACTACGGCATCCAGGGTTCGAAAATGTCGTTCCTGGTAGCGCTGCTGGTTGCCGCGGCCGGGATGCTGATGGTCAGCAACATCAAGTACAACAGCTTCAAGGAGCTGGATCTGAAGGGCCGTGTGCCATTCGTGGCGATTCTGGCGGTGGTGCTGGTATTCGCGGTGGTGTTCAGTGATCCGCCGCGTATCCTGCTGCTGGTATTCCTCGCCTATGCCGCTTCCGGCCCGGTGCAATATTTGTTGCGTCTTCGCCGACGCTAAACGTTGCCTTAATGTAATTTCCCCCATACTCCGCAGTCTATTGGTGCATCTGCCCTCCAATACTGCGGAGTTGTCATGCTGATCAAGATCCCCAAGTCGTCCGACTGCCGTGAATCGGACGTCACGCCCGAATCCCTCTACCTATCCCGTCGTCAGATGCTCGGTGCAACCATGGCGGGTCTCGCCGTGAGCAGCTTGCCGCGCTGGGCCAGCGCTGCCGAAGCGGCACGTTATGCCGAGGTCGAGCCGGGCAAGGCGCCGTCCTGGTTTGCCGAGAAATTGCCCTCCGTCCAGTGGGAGGCGGTCACGGTCAAGAACGAGCCCATCACACCGTTCAAGGACGCGACCCATTACAACAACTTCTATGAGTTCGGGACCGACAAAGGGGACCCGGCAGCCAATGCTGGCTCCCTGAAGACCGAACCCTGGAGCGTGGTCGTGGACGGAGAGGTGGGTAAGCCGGGGCGCTATGGGTTGGAAGACTTCATGAAGCCTTATCAACTGGAAGAGCGGATTTATCGACTGCGCTGCGTCGAGGCCTGGTCGATGGTCATTCCGTGGATCGGTTTTCCCATCTCGGCATTGCTCAAGCAGGTCGAGCCGACCTCCAAGGCCAAGTACATCCGCTTCGAAACCTTGCAGGACCCCAAGGTCATGCCGGGGCAGCGTTCCGGTTTCGCCTTGATCGACTGGCCGTATGTGGAAGGCTTGCGATTGGACGAGGCGATGAACCCGTTGGCCATCCTCGCGGTTGGGATGTACGGGCGGGAGTTGCCGAATCAGAACGGCGCGCCGCTGCGCTTGGTAGTCCCATGGAAGTACGGTTTCAAAAGTGTGAAGTCCATCGTGCGCATCAGTCTGGTGAGCGAGCAGCCAAAGACCACCTGGCAGAGCATTGCGTCTGATGAGTACGGCTTTTATGCCAACGTCAATCCAACGGTCGATCACCCGCGCTGGACCCAGGCACGTGAACGTCGTTTGCCGAGTGGGCTGTTCAGTCCCAATGTGCGCGATACGCTGATGTTCAACGGCTATCAGGATGAAGTCGCTTCTTTATATGCAGGGATGGACCTGAGGAAGGACTACTGATGCGTTTTCCAGTCTGGCGAATGAGCGTCTTCATCGCCGCGGCAGTCTGGCCGTTGCTCTGGCTTTACGAAGCCTTGATGAATGCGTTGGGCCCTGACCCGGGCAAAGTGCTGGTGGATCGGCTCGGGTTGGGGACGCTGATTTTGCTGCTGATCACCTTGAGCATGACGCCGTTGCAAAAATTGACGGGGTGGGCGGGGTGGATTGCGGTCCGGCGCCAGTTGGGGTTGTGGTGCTTTGCTTATGTGGTGCTGCATTTAAGCGGGTATGCGGCGTTCATACTGGGGTTCGACTGGTCACAGTTGGGCGTCGAGTTGAGCAAGCGGCCTTACATCATTGTTGGGGCGCTTGGGTTTCTCGGCTTGCTGGCGCTGGCGGTTACATCCAATCGCTACAGCCAGCGGCGGCTTGGCGTGCGCTGGAAGAAATTGCATCGCCTGGTGTATCTGATTCTGGGGCTTGGGCTGCTGCATATGCTGTGGATCGTGCGGGCTGATTTGAAGGAGTGGTCGATATACGCCTTTATCGGGGCTGTACTGTTGATGCTCAGAGTCCCGCTGGTTATGCGCCGGATCCCGCGTTTGCTGGGTAGGAAAGTCCCTTCTGCAACAAAAGCGTAATTAAGGGTTGACGGCAGATTCTGGACGTCTATAATTCGCCCCACTTCCGGCGCAGTAGAAACGGAAAACTCCTTGAGATTCAACGAGTTAAGTAGGTTTCGAAGGTGCAGGGCTTCAGTTCATCGAAGTCCGGAAGAAGCAGATAGAGCAATGTTGTTGGGCTCTATAGGCGATTCGATCTTCTCGGTCGAAAGCGGTGAAAAAGAGGTGTTGACAGCAGCGAGTAACGCTGTAGAATTCGCCTCCCGCTAACGAGAGATCGGAGGCGCAAGTGGTTGAAGTTGTTGAGGTTTCCGAAGCGAAACTTTGAAAATTTCTGAAAATAACCGCTTGACAGATGCACGGGGCGCTGTAGAATGCGCGCCTCGGTTGA
>NZ_FMTK01000010.1:0-202846 GCF_900100025.1 Pseudomonas sp. NFACC56-3
GCCCGGCGCCGTTGTCCAGGCGGCTGATGTCGCCGTGGATGTTGCGCTGCACGGTCAGGCGGTTGTCGTAGCGGTCGCTGAGGGCGATCAGGTGGCCGTCGCGAAAGTGCAGGAACGGGGCGTTTTCCCCGGGTTGGGCGATGATCAGTTCGTCCGGCTCGGCCCCCAGATAGATGGCCGCCCGGGCCAGGCTGTTGTGGATCGCCGGACGCTGGGTGGTGGGCAACGGAAAGATCGTGCGGCGGTTTTCCTGGTCGACCCAGGTGACCTGCGCGTCCTTGAGCTCCAGGCGATGGGCCAGGGCATGGCTCCAGCCGCGCCCGAGGCCGACGTCCAGGGCGACGGCGCTGGTGCGGTATAGCCGGGTGAAGACGAACGGCAAGCGCCCGTCGAGGGTGCCGTCGTCCAGGGTCAGCAGTTCTTCGCCGGTGACCATCGACACCGGGCAGCCGCTGGTCTGGGTCTGGGCCGCGGTGTCGGCGCTGTCGCCGTTGGGGTTTTTCGATTGGGCTGGGGCGTCGTCGTGGGGTTCGTGTTTTTTCAGCGTGGTGTTGCGCTGCGCATCCCAGCGCAGTTGCAGCCGGCCTTTTTTTATTCCCGCCGCGATGCCGCGTGCCGCCACGGTTCTGTAGCGGTCCACGTAGCTCAAGAAACCGCTGACTACCGAGAAAATCGCCTCGATGAACCGCCGCATGGCGTTCAGCAGGGTTGCGCCGTGCCTGGCCAAGCGCATCGACAAGTAGGCGATCCCAGCCCCCGCCCCGGCAAAGGTCAAGACCACGCCGATCAGCAAGTCGATCACGCACTGCACCACCACGGTCGAGAGTGCTTCGGCCGTTTCGCCGGCGACTTCGCTGGGCGGCAGCATCTCCAGCCAGAGGCTGGCGGTGCGCACCAACAGGCACAGCGCCGCTTCGTCGCTGACCAGCAGTTGCAGCTTGGCCATCAGCTGCGGCGTTTTTTCGGCCAGGTCCTCCAACTGCTTGGCACTTTCGCCCAACCGCCCTGCAAACCGACCAGGATCCTTGAGGATGTCCGACAGCAGGCTGATGCTGTCCCACACACCCTCGATCGCCGCCCAACTGCCGGCGAGCAACCCGTTCCCCACCGCAGCCGCCGAGGTCGCCAAGGACTCCCGGGCCCATCGCGGCTTGAAACCTTGCCACTCACCCCGTAGCCAGTCCGTCAGATCCCGAGTCAAGCCATCGTAGGAAGAAAACAGCTTCTCGATCTGCCCGGGAGACACCTCGCCCTGGACATGGACCCGATAGGACTGGCCCGCCTCCCCCTCGAAAGTCCCGAGCCCCTGGGCGTCCAGGGTCACCGGCGTGACCTTGCCGCTGTTCACCTCCACCACATCCACCACGACGTCGCCCAGCGGGATGTCGTACACCGACTCGAACTTGCTCTCGATCGTCATCACCCCACCCAGGGGGCACTGGACGACCGTGGAGAGGAAATCGTCGTCACCGCTGCTGACAACGGTGGTGCTGTCACCGAAGCGGATCAGCCGCTCCATGCCCATCAGCGAGGGCAAGTCGGCCGCGTGGCTGGCCCGGTCCGCCGCCCGGCTGTACCAGCCCTCAAGTTGCTCGCGGTAGACCGCCAGGGTGTCTTCGAAGCTGTCGAGTTCCTGCTCGATACGGCTCACCTGCTCCATCAGGACAGGGCTCGCTCAAGGGCCGGCAGGAAAAAACGGTCGAACATGGGCAGCGTCTCGCAGCACTCAGGAAGCGCGAGACTGTGCCGGGGATGACGGGGGAATTAAGTCAGGGGAACGGGACAAAGGATGTAGGGCGATTCGCTAAATCCGCCCGACTGCGGCACGAATAGCCTGTGGATAACACTAGCGGTCGCGAGCTTCGAGTGCCTTGAGCTTGATCTCGGCCAACGGATGCCCGGCTTTCGCCGCCAGGGTCCACCAGCGTGCCGCTTCGACCGGGTCCGGCGCCTTGCTGGTTGTACCGGCCAGGCTGATCACGCCGACCTGGTAGGCCGCCTTGCCATCACCGGCCAGAGCCGCCAGCCGCAGCAGGCGAACGCCTTCTTCACGGGCGCCCAGCCCTTGGCCGCGAAACGTGAGGATGTGCCCATAGAAACTTTGCGCACCGACGTCGCCCAGGTTCGCCATGCGCGAGAATTGGCCCTCGAGCCAGGCCCAGCCACGCGCCTGGCGGACGAACCAGGACCAGTGAAACAACCGGCGCGCCAGCCAATAACCAACCCGCGCCTTGAGTCGCCAGAGCACTCAGGCCTCCGCCGACTCGGGGTATTCGTATTCAAACACCCGGACCACTTCCGAAGCGTGCCAGGAGGCGGCAGCCACCCCATCGGAAGGCCCGGAAAAACGGCCCAGGCGCTCAACGCATTCGAAGAACCCCGTGCGCGGCAACCGGCTCGCGCCTTGGCTGATCACCAGGGAACTGCGCAGCGGCTGTTCCGCCCGGGCGTCCAGCGCCGCCAGGTGTTCAAGGGCCGCGGTCAAGGTCTGCATGGCCGGGCTGGGGAGCTGCAAGCGCTCCAGCAAGGCGCGGTAAGTCAATAAATGGCGCTGGCGACGCGCCTGGTCCAATTCACCCAACAACCCATCCCAATGCTGCCGACTGATGCGTACGCTCACGATTCTTCCCTCCAACCCGGCACCGTCAACTCCCAGGCCAGACTGCGCCGAATCGCGGCATCGGGCTGTCGCTCGCCGCTCTCGATCAAGGCCAGATAAGACGGGCTGATACCTACCGTGCGGGCCAGCGCCTCGATGGCGATGCCCTTCCCTTCGCGCAAACTGCGTAACTGATCCAGGCCAGGGAGAACCTGGCCGGGTGCCGCCGCGTGACGGACTGTCGCTTCGCGCGGCGGAGCTTGATCGATGCCTGCTGCCTTCAACAACGCTTGGTACTGATCCCACGGCAAAACCGCGTACTCGGGTTCTCCATCACGTGTGATTATTTGAATATCCATGTCTACCCCGTAGGACAACAACACTTAGCGAGTCAGCCTTTTTCCTTGGAAGTGTAATCCTAAATGCTGGCTAAGGTCGCGGGGTGATGAATTCTCTGGGGATCAGGGCTTTTTCTGCCCTTGGAGCTGGAGTTGTTCGGGGGTATCGGGAAGCCTTTCGACTTGAGCCAGCTTCTCAGGAGACTGCCGATAACGCCAGGCGCGGAATGCTTCGAGTTCGACGTCGAGGGTTTTCATGACCCATGCCAGCACTGCGATATCGTCGAACATGCCAAACATCGGCAAGATATCTGGAATCGCGTCCAGGGGACTGAGGAAATACATGAGCCCCGCCACCACCGACAACATCGATTTGGCGCTGACCGCGCGGTATTCGCCCCGCCAGTAAGCCAGGCACAAGGCCTGCAACAGGCGCAGGTCCTCCTTGAGCTTGCCCAGCCGTCCGCCCTCCCGGGCACCTTTGCTGGCGACGGCAAAGAGCAGCGTCGGTAATCGACCGCGGGCCAGCAGGCGGCCTGCCAAGGGCAGAAATCGCGCAAAATTCCACGGGGCCTTCATTTTTTCTCCCACTGAAATGTTATCCACACAAATTGTGGATAACCTTGTGAACAGAGCTGCATTTCACCGCTGAAGGCCCCGTTTCATAAGGCCCCGGCTTAGATCGGGCGTTTTTTACTCACATAAAAAAACCCAATATTTCATTGACTTGACCGGCTGACTGCGTCTAGCACAGCGCCTGTATTGCCTATGACTGTAGCCTGTCCCGTGCGTTCGGTTTTTTTGCCATTCGCCGACGCCCAGATGCGACAACGCCCCGCATGAGCGAGGCGTTGTCGTTATAGCAGACGCGATTACTTGGCTGCGTCTTCTTTTGCCGGATCCTTGATCGCCAGCAGTTCCAGGTCGAACACCAGGACCGAGTTGGCCGGGATCGCCGGGCTCGGGCTCTGGGCGCCGTAGGCCAGGTCGCTCGGGATGTACAGCTTGTACTTCTCGCCGACGTGCATCAGTTGCAGGCCTTCGACCCAACCCGGGATCACGCCGCTGACCGGCAGGTCAATCGGGCTGCCACGCTCGACGGAGCTGTCGAACACGGTGCCGTTGGTCAGCTTGCCGGTGTAGTGAACGGTCACTACGTCGGTCGGCTTAGGCTGTGGGCCATCGGCTTTCTTAACCACTTCGTACTGCAGGCCGGAAGCGGTGGTGGTCACACCGGCTTTCTTGCCGTTTTCCTCGAGGAATTTCTTGCCAGCGGCTGCCGACTCTTCGCTCATCTTGGCCATGCGCTCTTCGGCACGCTTTTGCAGCGCGGCAAAGGCTTCGACCAGTTCTTCGTCTTTCAGCTTCTGTTCTTTCTTGCCGACGGCATCTTCGATGCCCTGGGCGACCGCTTTGGAGTCCAGGTCATCCATGCCTTCCTGAGCCAGGCTCTTGCCCATGTTCAGGCCAATACCGTAGGAAGCTTTCTGCGCCGGGGTTTTCAGCTCTACGCTGGTCTGCGAGTCGCAACCCGCGAGTACCAGGCCTACCAGGGCCACCGCCGCCGCCAACCGATGCTGTTTCATGCTATTTCCTTGTTCATGCGCCTAAAGGGCAATCGAATAAAGCCGCGAGCTTATCAGGCGGCCACGACCAATGGCTACCGGCATGTGAGCCGCAAAGTGATGATAAGTTCAGGACCGCAAACGCTTTTTAACCTTGGGCAAATGAAGCATCTGTCATCCGTTACGTACAGGGACACATTGCCGCTCCCCCACAGGCCAAGGTAATGGCCACTTGCCCGCCGCGCAGCACTGAGGCATAAGGGCTTATCAAAAAAAACAAGGACGTTACCGTGCGCCTTCTCTCTCGCATTCTCTTGCTGCTCCTCGCGCTGCTGATCCTCGCCGTGGCCGTGGTGCTTTATTACGTCGCCAATCCCCGCTTGCCGTTCTACACGCCCGTCGAACAGGTGCACTATCTGGATCAATGGAGCGCCGCCGAGCGCCAGACGTATTACTTCACGCCCCAGGGCACCCAGGTCAAAGGCCTGCGCTACGACTGGTTCACCGCCCTCGAATTGCCCTTTTCGCAACAACGCTTCGCTTCGCCGGAGTACCTGGCGCGCTTCGGCTTCCTGATCGACCCGGCGCAGAAAGCCTCGCCTGAAAACCCCGGCAACTTGCCAGTAGGGTTCGCCCGACACCAGAACCCGGGCAGCACCGAGCAGTTCCTGGATATCACCTGCGCGGCGTGTCATACCGGCGAATTGCACTTCAAGGGCCAGGCCATACGCATCGACGGCGGCTCGGCCCAACACGTACTGCCTTCTAGTGTTCCTACGCTACGTGGTGGCAGTTTCGGACAGGCATTGGTCGCCAGTCTGGCATCTACCTACTACAACCCTTGGAAATTCGAACGCTTCGCCCGCCAGGTACTGGACAAGGACTACGACGCCCGCCACGACGAACTGCGCAAGGCCTTCAAGACTTCCCTGGACACGTTCCTGCGAGTGGCCTGGAACGATACCCATCGCGGCCTCTACCCCACCGAAGAAGGCCCCGGGCGTACCGATGCTTTCGGTCGCATCGCCAATGCCAGCTTCGGCGACGCCATTTCGGCGGAAAACTACCGGGTCGCCAACGCTCCAGTGGATTACCCGCAGTTGTGGGAAATATGGACCTTCGATTGGGTGCAATGGAACGGATCGGCCCAGCAACCGATGGCCCGCAACGTCGGTGAAGCGCTAGGGGTCGGTGCCACGCTGAATTTCTTCGACGCCCAGGGCAAACCGCTGCAGGGCGACGCGCGATACCCTTCCAGCGTACGCGTGCGCGACTTGAACAAGATCGAAGAAACCCTGCAACTGCTCAAACCGCCCGTGTGGCCGGAAGCATTGCTGGGCGCGATCGATAAACCCTTGGCCGCCAAGGGCCGGGCCCTGTTCACCGAAAACTGCGCCGGCTGCCATGTACCCAAAGTGGTCCAGGGCCCTGACAGGCCGGTGCAGCAATTGCACATGCTGCCTGTGCAGGTGATCGGCACCGACCCCGGCACCGCCAATAACATCGCCGACCACCGCTTCGACCTGACCAGCCTGCAGTGGGACCCGGCCGAGCTGGCGAAGCTGGACGTGCAACTGCACCCGACCCCGACGGAGCCGCTGGACCTGAGTCAGCTTTCGGTCGCCAAAGGCCTGGCCTACGTTACCGCCTTCGTCGAAAACCGCGCCTACCGCGACGCCGGTGTCACCCCCGTCGAACGCCCGGCCCTGGACGGTTTTGGCCTGCCCATTGGCGTGCGTGAACTGCGCGCCTACAAGGCCCGGCCGCTGGCGGGTGTCTGGGCCACGCCACCGTTCCTGCACAACGGCTCGGTGCCGACGATCTATCAGTTGCTGTCGCCCCAGGACGAGCGGGCGACCACGTTCTATAAGGGCAACTTCGAATACGACCCGCGCCACCTGGGCTATCGCACCGAAGCCTTCACCAACGGTTTTCTCTTCGACACCCGGATTACCGGCAATCACAACAGCGGCCATGAGTTCCGCGCGGGCGAGCGCGGTAACGGCGTCATTGGCCGCTTGCTGCAACCGCAGGAACGCTGGGCCTTGCTGGAGTATTTAAAAGTGCTGGGCGGGCCACTGGAGTCGCAACTGTAATGATGAACCTCACCGGTAAAAGGATGTTGGCATGTTGATCACCCTCTGGCTGCGCCTCGGCGCCTTTTTGGGCAAGACGCTCTTGTGGCTGCTGGGTATCGGGTTGCTCGGCTGGGCCCTGTCCACGGCCTGGTTTGCCTGGCAGCACAAGGGACCGGTCCCGGACAAAGAACAGATCGCGCCCGGCGAAGCCGCCATGACCCAGGACATCATCCAGACCGCGATCCGCATCGTCGATCAGCACCGCGAAGGCACGCGTTACCTGCGCGACGCCCATGCCAAGGCTCACGGTTGCGTCATGGCCGAGGTCCAGGTGCCGAGCGACCTGCCGGCGCCGTTGCGCCAAGGCGTGTTTGCCGAACCGGGCAAGACTTGGCAGGCCACAATCCGCCTGTCCAACGGCAACGCTTATCCGCAATTCGACAGCCTGCGCGATGCACGGGGGATGGCGATCAAGCTGCTGAACGTACCGGGCAAGCAACTGCTTGCTGACCGGCAATCACAGGGCGAGCAGGATTTCGTAATGTTCAATCATCCGAACTTCTTTGTCAGTGATGTCGCCGAGTACCGTCAGAATGTGGCCGCTCAGGCTGACGGGAAGAAGGCGATGGCGTTCTTTCCGAGCTTGGACCCGCGCACCTGGCAGATCCGTCATCTATTTATCGCCCTGGCGACCCTCTCGCCTCCCCCGGCCAGTCCGACCCAGACCACTTACTTCTCGGTATCGCCTTACAAATTCGGCGAAGCCAATGCCAAGTTTCGCGTCGCGCCGGACCCGGACAGCTGCCCAAGCTATACCCTGCCTCCCCAGAACCAGGACCTGCCGAACTTCCTGCGTAGCGCATTGAATCAACAGTTATCCACAGACCGCGTGCCGGCGTGTTTCGTCCTGCAGATCCAACGGCAGGATCCGAGCAAGTACATGCCGATCGAAGACACCAGTATTGAATGGCAGGAAAGTGATGCACCGTTCGAGACCGTGGCGCGAATCAAGGTGCCAGCCCAGGATTTCGACACGCCCAAGCTGAACCTGGCGTGCGACAACCAGTCGTTCAACCCATGGTTCGGCATCGAGGCCCATCGCCCTATCGGTGGCATCAACCGTTTGCGTAAAGCGGTGTATGAGGCGGTCAGCGATTACCGTCACAGCCGCAATGCCGAGCAGTAGATAGCCGGTAAATCCCAGACAGCAAAAAGCCCGCTCGATTGAGCGGGCTTTTCGTGGATGACCTGGCGTTCAGTGGGCCAGGAAACCGAATATGGCGCAGCGGACGGGACTCGAACCCGCGACCCCCGGCGTGACAGGCCGGTATTCTAACCGACTGAACTACCGCTGCGCGTAACATTGAAAGTTTGGTGGGTGATGACGGGATCGAACCGCCGACATTCTGCTTGTAAGGCAGACGCTCTCCCAGCTGAGCTAATCACCCTTCACTTTCGATGCGGGGCGCATTCTCTCACAGTTTTTCATAACATGCTGATTTAATTGGCGAATTCAGAAAAAAACATGAGCAACACACACCGCGGGAACCGCAAACAGCAAAAAGCCCGCGTTAGCGGGCTTTCCGTGGTGACCTGGCGTTCAGTGTTCCAGGTAACCGAATATGGCGCAGCGGACGGGACTCGAACCCGCGACCCCCGGCGTGACAGGCCGGTATTCTAACCGACTGAACTACCGCTGCGCGTAACACGTTGAACGAATGGTGGGTGATGACGGGATCGAACCGCCGACATTCTGCTTGTAAGGCAGACGCTCTCCCAGCTGAGCTAATCACCCTTCGCTTTCGGTGTGGCGCGCATTCTACGGAGCACTCCCTAAGCTGGCAAGCACTTTTTAAATTAATTTTTTCAGGCCTTCCAAAGGCTTAGCGAAGGGTTGGCCTATGGCGCCGCGAAGAGAATAATGCCCCCCTTTGTATAAAGGAGAGACTCACCCCATGTGGTTCAAAAACCTGCTTATCTATCGCCTGACCCAAGATCTGCCTTTTGATGCCGAGGCGTTGGAAACTGCACTGGCCAGCAAACTGGCGCGTCCATGTGCAAGCCAGGAGTTGACCACTTACGGTTTCGTCGCGCCGTTTGGCAAAGGCGAAGACGCGCCATTGGTGCATGTCAGCCAGGACTTCCTGCTGATCGCCGCGCGCAAGGAAGAACGCATCCTGCCGGGCAGCGTCGTGCGCGACGCCCTGAAGGAAAAGGTCGAAGAGATCGAAGCCGAGCAAATGCGCAAGGTCTATAAAAAGGAACGCGACCAACTCAAGGATGAAATCATCCAGGCGTTCCTGCCCCGTGCCTTCATCCGTCGCTCGTCCACCTTCGCCGCCATCGCCCCGAAACAGGGCCTGATCCTGGTGAACTCGGCCAGCCCGAAACGCGCCGAAGACCTGCTGTCCACCCTGCGCGAAGTCATCGGCTCACTGCCGGTACGCCCACTGACGGTCAAGATGGCCCCGACCGCCACCATGACCGACTGGGTCAAGACCCAGAAAGCCGCGGACGATTTCTTCGTGCTGGATGAATGCGAGCTGCGCGACACTCACGAAGACGGCGGCATCGTGCGCTGCAAGCGCCAGGACCTGACCAGCGACGAAATCCAGCTGCACCTGAACACCGGCAAGGTGGTGACACAATTGTCGCTGGCCTGGCAGGACAAGCTGTCCTTCGTGCTCGACGACAAGATGGTGGTCAAACGCCTGAAATTCGAAGACCTGCTGCAGGACCAGGCGGAGCAGGACGGTGGCGACGAAGCCCTCGGCCAGCTGGACGCCAGCTTCACGCTGATGATGTTGACGTTCGGCGAGTTCCTGCCGGCGCTGGTTGAAGCGTTGGGTGGGGAAGAGATGCCGCAGGGGATCTAAACCCGGCGGATAGCTACCCTGTGGGAGCGAGCTTGCTCGCGATAGCGGTATGACAGCCACCGAGATATTGACTGACACTCCGCTATCGCGAGCAAGCTCGCTCCCACATGAGTATTGGATGTTCTTAATAATAAGGATCAGGTCATGCGCGCACTGGCTGCATTGAGCCGCTTTGTCGGCAATACCTTCGCTTACTGGGTACTGATTTTCGCCGTTGTGGCATTTTTGCAGCCGGCCTGGTTCATCGGCCTGAAAAGCGCCATCGTGCCGCTGCTCGGGCTGGTGATGTTCGGCATGGGCCTGACCCTCAAGCTCGAAGACTTCGCCGAAGTCGCACGCCATCCCTGGCGCGTGGCCCTGGGCGTGGTCGCTCATTTCGTGATCATGCCCGGTGTGGCGTGGTTGCTCTGCCAAGTTTTCCATCTGCCACCGGAAATTGCCGTCGGCGTGATTCTGGTGGGCTGCTGCCCAAGCGGAACCTCATCGAATGTCATGACCTGGCTGGCCCGCGGCGACCTGGCACTGTCGGTGGCCATCGCCGCCGTCACCACCCTGCTCGCGCCGCTGCTGACCCCGGCGCTGATCTGGTTGCTGGCCTCGGCCTGGCTGCCGGTGTCATTCATGGAGCTGTTCTGGTCGATCCTGCAAGTGGTGCTGCTGCCGATCGTGCTGGGCGTGGTGGCACAGCGGCTGCTGGGTGACAAGGTGCGCCATGTCGTGGAGGTGTTGCCGCTGGTGTCGGTGGTGAGCATCGTCATCATCGTCACCGCCGTCGTCGCCGCCAGCCAGGCAAAAATTGCCGAATCGGGCCTGTTGATCATGGCCGTGGTGATGCTGCACAACAGCTTCGGTTTTTTGCTGGGTTACTTCACCGGGCATCTGTTCAAGCTGCCGCTGGCCCAGCGCAAATCCCTGGCACTGGAAGTGGGCATGCAGAACTCCGGCTTGGGCGCTGCCCTGGCCAGCGCGCATTTCTCGCCGCTGGCGGCGGTCCCCAGCGCGCTGTTCAGCGTCTGGCACAATATTTCCGGGGCTTTGCTCTCCACGTACTTCCGGCGCATGAGCGAAAAACAGGACCGTGAAACTCTGGCCGCCCGGCAAACCGCTGACTAGGGCAAACTTGATCGAGTGGTCAATCATTGGCACTCTATCCATCCAGGCGGGGACGACCCCGCCGCTCGATTGAGTCTTGAATCCGGGGACGACCCCATCCATCGATGAGGTGTTTGATGTCCTGGATCATTCTATTTTTTGCCGGCCTGTTCGAAGTCGGCTGGGCTGTCGGCCTGAAGTACACCGACGGTTTCAGCCGCCCTCTCCCCACTGCACTGACCATCGCCGCCATGGCGATCAGCCTCGGCCTGCTCGGCCTTGCCATGAAGGAGCTGCCGCTGGGTACCGCCTATGCGATCTGGACCGGGGTCGGTGCCGTGGGCACGGTGATCGCCGGGATCATTTTGTTTGGTGAGTCGATGGCGCTGGTTCGCCTGGCCAGCGTGGCGTTGATCGTTGCGGGGTTGATCGGGCTCAAGGTCAGCGCCTGATTGACCTGTGGGAGCGAGCTTGCTCGCGATAGCGGTCTGCCTGTGACCTCAATGCCAGCAGGCAGATTGCAATCGCGAGCAAGCTCGCTCCCACAGTTTTTTGTCCTAGCGGACAGTGCCGCGCAAGTCTCCCACCAACTCCTGCAAACTCGCAGGCGTTGCCGCCTCGACCTCCACCGCCGAACCCGCCACCAGTGTCACCCGCGACCAGAACCGGCGAAACAGCCCCTTGGCCGGGTCGCGGCTGAAGAAACTGCCCCACAGCCCCTGCAGCGCCAGGGGAATCACCGGCACCGGGGTTTCCTGGAGGATGCGTGTCAGTCCGCTTTTGAACTCATTGATCTCACCGTCAGCGGTCAGCTTCCCTTCCGGGAAGATGCACACCAGCTCACCGTCCTTGAGGTACTGCGCGATCCGGCTGAAGGCCTTTTCGTAGATCTGAATGTCTTCCTGGCGTCCGGCGATCGGAATCGTCCCGGCGGTGCGGAAGATGAAATTCAATACGGGCAGGTTGTAGATCTTGTAGTACATCACGAAGCGAATCGGCCGACGCACCGCGCCGCCAATCAGCAAGGCATCGACGAAAGACACATGGTTGCAGACCAGCAACGCCGCCCCTTCATCGGGAATCGCCTCCAGGTTGCGATGCTCCACGCGGTACATGGAATGGCTCAGCAGCCAGATCATGAAACGCATGCTGAACTCGGGGACGATCTTGAAGATGTAGGCGTTGACGCCGATGTTGAGCAGCGACACCACCAAGAACAAATGCGGGATCGACAGCTTGGCCAGGCTCAGCAAGACGATGGAAACGATGGCCGAGACCACCATGAACAACGCGTTGAGAATGTTGTTGGCGGCGATCACCCGTGCTCGTTCGTTCTCCACCGTGCGCGACTGGATCAGCGCGTACAGCGGCACGATATAGAAGCCACCGAACACCCCCAGGCCAAGGATGTCGATCAACACCAGCCAGGCGTGACCGAAACCGAGCACTTCAAGCCAACCGTGCCCCTCGACGCTGTCGGGAATTCCACCGGAATGCCACCACAGCAACAGCCCGAACACCGTCAGCCCGAACGAGCCGAACGGCACCAGGCCGATCTCGACTTTGCGTCCGGACAGCTTTTCACAGAGCATCGAACCCAACGCGATCCCCACCGAGAACACCGTCAGGATCAGGGTCACTACGGTTTCGTCACCGTGCATCCACTCCTTGGCATAGGCCGGGATCTGCGTCAGGTAAATCGCCCCGACGAACCAGAACCAGGAGTTGCCGACAATCGAACGGGACACCGCCGGGGTTTGCCCCAAGCCCAGCTTCAGGGTGGCCCAGGATTGGCTGAAGATGTTCCAGTTCAGGCGCATTTGCGGCGAGGCCGCCGCCGCGCGTGGAATGCCGCGACTGGCCAGGTAACCGAGCACGGCCACGCCGATGATCGCGGTGGACACCACCGGGGCGTAATGCGCCGAGGACATCATGATCCCGGCGCCAATGGTGCCGGCCAGGATCGCCAGGAAAGTCCCCATCTCCACCAGGCCGTTGCCTCCGACCAACTCTTCCTCATGCAAGGCCTGGGGCAGGATCGAATACTTCACCGGACCGAACAGCGCCGAATGCGTGCCCATGGCGAACAGCGCCAGCAGCATCAACCACAAATGATCGAACATGAAGCCCACGGCGCCGACCGCCATGATGACGATTTCGCCGAGCTTGATCAGGCGAATCAGCGCATCCTTGGCGAATTTTTCCCCAAACTGCCCCGCCAGCGCCGAGAACAGAAAGAACGGCAGGATAAACAGCAACGCGCAGAGGTTGACCCAGATCGAGCGGTCCCCCTCGATGGTCAGTTTGTAGAGAATGGCAAGAATCAGCGACTGCTTGAAAATGTTGTCGTTGAACGCGCCAAGGGACTGCGTGATGAAGAACGGCAGGAAACGCCGCGTACGAAGCAAGGTGAACTGCGAAGGGTGACTCATCTTCCATGTTCCTGAGTGGCGTGGACGCTTATTGGAATGAACGTTTTTCGATCCAGGCCACACATTACCTGTCTTTAACGATTATTTCGCCAGCCCCGCAATGCACGGCGACACAAACAACTCACCGTGCCAGGCGCCCAGCAGCGTGCGTCGGGCGACGATCAGCCACAGCACAACCAGCATCGCCACCAGCACACTGCCGAAGACGCTGAAGAATTCCAGTTTCAGCAGGTCCGCCAGTTTCAGCGTGGTCAGCGCAAACACGCCCAAGGGGAAGGTAAAGCCCCACCAACCGAGGTTGAACGGGATACCGGTGCGCAAGTAGCGTGCGGTGATCAACAGCGCCATCACCATCCACCAGAGCCCGAAGCCCCATAGCGTAATGCCCGCCACCAGCCCCAGCCCGGCGGCAATATCGCCGACGCCCGGCAAGCCATTGGCGGCAAAGATCATCGGGGCATCGCCCCCCAGTAACAACATGCCGAGGGCACCGGTGCCGATGGGACCGAGGGCCAACCAGCTAGAAGCGGCCATGTTCTCGTGGGGCAGTTTGTGCAGGGCCATGCGCAACAGCAGGATTGTCAGGATGCTGAACGCCACCGGCAGGGAAAAGGCCCAGAGCACGTAGCTGGCGACCAGCATGATCATTTGCGAATGAACGTCCGCCAGATGCGGCGCCAACAGCCCACCACTGGCCGCCGCGACTTCGGCGGCCACCACCGGCAACAACCACACGGCGGTCATCTGGTCGATCCGGTGTTCCTGACGGGTGAACATCAGAAACGGAATCAACACGCCGCACGCCAAGGACATCGCTACATCAACCCACCACAGCACCTCGGCCAACGGCACCACGCCCTCGCCCCAGCGCGGCAGGCCGAACACCAGCAGGCCGTTGATGATGGTCGCCAGCCCCATGGGGATGGTGCCGAAGAACATCGAGACGGTGGAATGGCCGAAGATCCGCCGGGCTTCGTGGAAGAACAGAACCCAGCGGGCGGTGTAGAGCAGGCAGAACAGGGCGAACAGCAGCGTGTTGAACAGCCACAGGCCTTCGGCGAAACCTTGTAGCCCCGGAAAGTCAACCGGCCACTGCGCCAAGGCCAGCGCCAGGACACCGGTGCCCATGGTGGCGGCGAACCAGTTGGGGGTGAACTGGCGAATGACCTCGCGGGGGTGCTGCAGATGGCTAAAAGGTCGCAGTCCAGGCTTGGTGATATTGGGGCATGTCTGCATGATGGGCTCCTATCTTCGGGGAGGTTGAGGCCATCATAGAATCAGGTCGAATATCTATATAACGGGTATTTTCTCTATCTATTATCTGCCTTATAGATATCCGACAGTGGTGGTGCCACCGCGACTTGGCAGGAAGACCTGCCGTCTCGCGTCTAATAAGAATCTGTCATCGCTTGCTTTCGCTGCGGTATGGAATATCGTCCTGAATCCTATCGATGGTCGGTTTAACCAGCCACGACCACAACCGTGCGCACGTTTGAGAATACAGGGAGACCGCTGTGATAGAGCGACTTGGCGAAAATAATATGGAGGCCTATCTCAACCGTTAGGTAGCCAATCCAATAACCGTTTTGAGGATCAGCTCTCGCGAAAGTCCTGTAAACCGGAAATCCCAAATCAGTACTGACCCAGATCTCGACTGCCTGGCCCCTGCTTGCCTGACCATACAAGTACAGAAAGGTACTGGTGGTGTAACCCCCGTGCTCCACTGTCTGGTGGTTAATGTCTTGAACATCTCTAAAGGTCGGATCCATAAGCGGCACGACCGTAAGGTTGCGTACATTCGAATATACGTTGCCGCTGTGATAGCGCGACTTGGCATAGAGACGACAAGGGGCTACTTCGACGGTGATATCGTGGTTCCAGATACCGGTGGTTCGATCGGCTGTCGCCTGTCCCTTGGAAACCGCAGTGCCCCCCTCGCCTTCGAAGATTTCGACGTTAAGGCCTTTACTTGCCTGGCCCGACAGTTTCAACGAGGTACTGACGGTGAGCCCATCATCCGGAATCTCTCCGCCTTTGGCGTTTTTAACGCTGTCGAGAGTCGGTCTGACCAGTTCTACGACCGTGAACGTGCGCACGTTCGAATATATCGACCCGCTGGTGGGATAAAGCGCCTTGGCATAGAGGCGGCGGGCGCCTTCGTCAACGGTTATATTGAGGTCCCAAAGACCGGTTGTTTGATCAGCTGTCGCTTGGCCCTTGGACACCGCACTGGATCCATTGCCATCGAAGATCTCGACTTTCTGGCCCTTGCCAGCCAGCCCCGACAACTTGAACCTGTTCACCGCAGCGCTAAAGACGAAAGCATCTTCCTCGACCTCCTGATCATTGGCCCCCTTGACGCTGACCAGTGTCGGTGAGGACGCCAGTTTGACGGTATAGGTACGAAGCGGGAAGGTGGTCGCATTGGCCTCGTTTGTGGTTTTACTCAAGTCAGCCTTGAACTCCATTGTCAGGGTGCTGCTGTGCTTCAGCTCCTTCAAATAGCTATAGGCGGCTGGAACCTCATAGAAGCCTCGGTCTATCCAGTCAGGATTGACCCTCGGGCCCCGTGGCGGCGGTGCCCAGATATCCAGGTCATAGGGGACGGTCCCGTCGGCCTTGGTGCCCTTGAGGCGCAGCCACACATCCTGATCCGGAGCGATATGGGGCCAGACGCCGACCCAACAGGCGGTGTTGGCACTGACGGATTCCAGATCCAACTCAGCGCCTTCACCCTCGTTGGCGCCCAGCAGGATCTTCGGTTTGGCGCTTAGAAGATCGTCTTGGGCGAAGGTCTGTACCATCAGGTTGAGAGGGGCTGACGGTGACAAATCCTTGCCATCACGAGTCACCCTATAGGTGACTGTTACCGGTCGGCCAAGGTTATAGGCAATCACGTCGACCGGCATAGGAATCTCGCGGCTAGCGGGCAGCGCGAGCAGCGAGGTGGTATGGGAGCCGGCCCCAGAGGTGCCGGCCCAGGTCACTTTGACCTGATCACCGGGATGAATACCGTAGTTGGGAATCACCACGGTCAGGGCATCCTTGGCCGCCACTGGGTTGAGTTGCTGGTTCGGCGCGGCACCACTGGCCTGCTTGATGCTGGGAGCGGACGCGTTGAATGCCGCCCGGACCGTATAGGTTCGTATCGGAAACGTGGTGGCATGAGCCACGTCGGTGCTCTTGTTGAAGGAGGCCTTGAACTCCAACTTCAATGTGCTGCCGTCGCGTAGCTCCAACAGATCGGCGTAAGGGATCTCTTTTTCACCGTATCCTCGGTTAAACCATTCCATGCTCACCCAGTTGCTCGGCCCTCGCCATAGATCAATAGCGTAAGTCGAACCATCGATCTTGGTGCCCTCCACGCGTAGCCATGTGCGTTGCTCGTGTGCCACATGCGGCCAGCTATCAACGCGCGCCCAGACATCGGCCGACACGCTGTTCACGTCCAGTTCGGTGCCATTGCCGCCCGATGCAGCCTGGAGGATACGCGGCTTGCTCGGTTCCAGCGCTTCGGCGGGCATCGCCTGCACTGCCAGCGTCAACGCAGCGGACGGAGGTCGTATTTCGCCATTGCGGGTGATTGCGTATGTGACCGTTACCGACCTGCCCAGATTAAAGGCAATCACTTTTACCGGAACCTCGATCTCCCGATTGCCGGGCACCGCTTGCGCGGGGACGACGCAAGAGCCGTCACCTTCAGTGCCTGTCCAGGTCACGCTGACCTGATCGCCGGGAAGGACACCGTAATCCGGAATCACCACGGTCAGGGCATCCTTGGCCGCCACTGGATTGAGTTGTTGGCTGGGCGCGTTGCCGGTCGCCTGCTTGATGCTGGAGGCGGACAGGTTCAGGGCGGCGCGGATGGTATAGGTGCGTTGCGGGAAGAGAGTGGCTTCGGCCTCATCATGGCTCTTGTTGAAGGAGGCCTTGAGCTTTAGCGTCAATGTGCTGCCGTCGCGTAGCGCTTGCAGGTCGATGTAGGAAATGGGTCTTTCACTGTATCCATCCCGATACCAGTCCACGCCCACCCAATTACCCGTTCCATTCCATACCCTCTCGTAATCCGAGCCATCGTTCTTCGTACCCTCCACGCGTATCCACGTGCGTTGGCCGTGTGCTATATGCGGCCAGCTATCGATGCGTAACGTGGCGTCTGCGGTCAAGTTGCGCACGTCAAACTCAGCCCCCTCACCTAGGTTGGCGGCCTCCAGCATCCTCGGCTTGGCTACCAACAGTTCCTCCTCGGCAATGACTTGTATCGCCAGGTGAAACAAATCCGATGACGGCGACTCACTCCCGCCGTCAGGCGTCACGGTGTAGCTGACCGTCACCGAACGCCCCAGGCTGTAGGCAATCAACACCACCGGCAACGGGATCGATTTTTCCCCTACCGTTCCCACTTCAACCGGTTCAGTGGTGTGCGAACCCTCCTCCGGGCTGCCGGCCGCCCCGGTCCAGGTCACGCGGATCTTGTCAGTGCCGCGCATGCCATCATAGTGCGGCACCACCGCCGTCAACGTCTCCAGCGCAGCGAGCGGATCGAGCTCGGTGCCGGGCGCCTCGGCAATGCTCAAGGCCGGTAAATCGTTGACACCGCCGTTGAGAGTCGGTGGCTGCTTGAAACGAAGGCAATCCAGGCGCAGAGCGAAATCGCCGCTGGCGTCTGCTGCCGTCGTGATGCTCCAGCTGAGGCCGCTGGCGGTCAGGGTACGATCACCGGCCGGTTCGAGCTGCAAGCGCTGCTCCGGATCGACGCTGAACGCCAGGTCCTGGCCGATCAGCACGCTGTCGGCGCGTGGCTTGAGGGTCAGTTGATAGGTCTGGCCGGGCAGGAACCACAAATGGTTGTCGGGAGAGATCTCCGTCCCGTCGACGCTGAGTTCGAATTGGCCCCACAGGCGGGTCGGGATGGTCTTGATGTCGAAGACGTGCGCATGCTTATCGGCTTCGGCTTTGTAAGGACTGTCGATCGCCGCAATCACCTGGGTATCGGCAGTAGGCTGGTAGACAAACGTGGCCCAACCATCCGCCCGGGTGAACTTGGTGTCCAACAGCTCGCTCTCGTGACGCCACTCCACGGCGACGTCGGGCTCGATGTTGCCGGAGACGATATAACGCACCTTGACATGAAGATCGATGGTTTCGTCTTGCGCGACGTTGGGCCAGAAATCCGGCAACCGATGGTTGACGATATCCAATCGGTAAGGTCCGACAATACAGGCCAACCCTTCATGGGGGTCGGCATGGTAGACACTTTCGAAGCGCAGGATGGCCGTCTTGCCATTAACGCCGGTGTCATCCTTATCGGCATCGTTGCGAATTTCCCAGGTCTTGGCGATGTGCTGGGCGTCGTCGTCCGCGTCAGGGTCTGTCGGCACCACGTGCAGCCCAGCCTGCCCGGCCTCGTTCGGATCGGTAAAGGAAACGTAGGCACTCGTGCCGACATGAACGCCGCCACCGGCCCATCCGCAGTCGTCGGCCACCGGCAGGATGAGATGGTGCACCCCTGCCCCCCGACAGATCGGCATGTAGGATCGCCCGTCTTTTTCCACCCAATAGCGGGCGTTGATCCCGGAAAGTTCGGGCATCGGTTCGGGAGCACTCAGCGCCAGCGGTTTGAGGTGCACGAACACCGTCACACCGGCGGCCAATTCGGGAGAGACCTCCGTTCCCAAGGCCTTGCCGGAAAAATGCAAATCGCCCGGGTCGACCGGCCAACCCGGCTCTTGGGCGATGGGTTGGTCAAGCTCGGGATCGGTCGTTGCATCGGCGGTCGCGGCAAATGGATTGAACAGTCCGGACTCAAAGGCCAATGTCGCCTTGGGCTGAGTAACTTCGTCGTTCAGCTCGATGCTGTCATCGCAAATCAGCCAATCACGGGGATCCTCCTTCGCGGTGCTTGTCTGCAACTCCCGCGTCCAGAAATGCGCCCCGTCGTTGAAATACGCCACCACCCTTGGGTTTTCGCTCGCTTGCTGCGTCGGCTGGTACAGGAACCGGACCTGGTAGCCGGGTTGCGCCGTCAGGCGCAAATCGATCGGCAAAGCGAACTCGATGGCCGCTTGTGCCTCGCCATAAAGATGGACGAACCGACGCTGGATGTCGTTGTTCGAGACGAATTTGAGATCGGCACCGCTGAAACCTTCTCCGATACGTCGCTTCCATTCGGCAGGCCAGGTGCTGCTGGGCAGATCGCCCGCCGTGCCCAACAGGTTGCGCTTGATTCGTTTTTCCAGGTTCATGTCCCACACTCCCTGACAGGTTGTGTTTACGTCAGGCCGGGCGACTGCGTGCCAGCTGTCAACGCGGGGGCATGCGCCCGCGTGCTACTGGCGAAACCCCGTCTCGTTCAAAAGCGTTTCGATCGTTGCAGCGAAGTCGCGGCCGCCATCGAGGGCGGTGTATTCCACCTGGACGATGATGTCGGTCAACGACGCCAGGAGCCGCTCTTGCTGGCCTGGCAGCGTCCTTGGAATAGCCAGCTGCCATGAGGAAATCGCGCCGGTCCGTTCGAAGGACGCGTAGCGCTCTTCGTCGAAAGCGAAACGCGAACCGGTGCCGTCATCGTCCAGGCCATCGGAAACGGCGATCTGCGGCTGGGCCCGCAGGTTGTAGCGCACGTAGGTGGTATCGGCATCGGCGTGTTGCGGATCGTAGAGATGGCGAGCACCGCCAGGATCGGGTTTGATCAGCAGCTTGCTGGAGATTTGCGTCAGCGTCATGCTGACCGTTTCATAAGGGCCGAGCAGTGCCGGCAGTGTGACCGAGACACGGCGGATCTGGCGCAGGTAGTGGCCGGGATAGTCGCTGTCGTAGAACCGGCTGTCGAGGCTGAAGTCGAGTTTCCCGGTGTCCTGCAGCGCCTGAAGTTTATCGGCCCAGGCTTCGGGTGCGAAATAGTCGCGCAAGGAAACCATTTTCCTGATCGTCAGCCGGCGTTCATAACGATGGATGAAGGCCGATTCCATGCGCAACAGGCCCAGCGTCAGGGTCTCGCCGGCGGTGAAACCATGATGGCTGTCGACCCAGGCGCCGGGCAGAATGAAATGGCTTTCGTAGTCGCCGATTTCGTATTGCCAACAGGACTGCACCGACAGGCACAGGGCAGTCACCGCGTCGTAGGTCTGGAAATACAGCGTGGCCATCTTGCTTTGCATCCAGCGGTAGAGCGAGGCCCGGGACGTGCGGGTCTGGGTGAGGAACGCGTACATTTCCCTGGCTTGCTCGATGCTGCGCACCTGCTGGTTGAGCGAGATCACCGATGCCTGGATCTGGATTTTCTGGGCCTCCAGTTGCTTGTCCAGCGCTGCCCGCTCGGCGATCGCCGCCTTGTGTTGGAAGTTCCATTCGTCACGCATGCGCTGTTGCGAACCGTAGCGGTCGTGCAAGGTGCTCCAGATCGACTCTATTTGACTGTATGCGCCCAGCATTGTCGCAGGTGCCTGAAACACACCACTGAACTTCATCCCCCCCGTAGCCATCCCGACAATATTGGGAGCAGCATCCGCCCCATGCCCCACAGCGCTGACGAGTCCGGCAAGTAAGGTGTTTGTTTTTGCCTGTTTCAGACTCTTGGCCGCATCGATTTCTTCCCTGTTGAGATCCTTGGAGATCAACCCCTCGAAATATTTTTCCCGCACGTTGATCGCATCTCGAGAGGCCTTGAGGGCCTCGAGCGTGACATCGGCATGCCTCTTCAGCTCAGCCTGCAGTTCGCGGCTGAAGTCCCCCATCTCGATCAGATGTTCCTGTTGCAGGGTTTCCTGCTCGCAGCGATCCGCCTGCTCCATGTATTGCCGGAGTTGATCGCCAAACCGGCACAGGGTCTGTACCGCCTGTTGCGCGCGGGGCAGGATGGCCATGAAGCGGTAAGGCGGGACGATCGGCGGCGTCAGTATGTCCCGCAGGTTGAAGCCACCACCACCGGCCTGGGCGCGCATCAGGTCCTTCGGGTTGATGGGGGCGTCGTAGAGCGGCAGGTCAATGGGCTTGCCGTCGAGGGTCAGGTAATGCCTCAGGTTGTGCAAACGGGCTTGCAGCGTGTCCCAGACATCCAGAAGGTCGCGGTTGATTTCCGGGTGGAAGTCCGGATGGTCCAGCAGTGGTGCCAATAGTGCACGACCGGATGTCAGAGGTAGATTGACCAGACTATCGGCCGACAGGAATGGGGCGAGTGCGTCGAAACACTCAAGGTTTCGTGCATCTTGCAGCTCACTGAGTGATTTAGGCGTCCAGTTGGAGGCCCCGCGCACATCGGGGGCCGGTCCCATCATGCGTGCAGCCCGCAGGTAGAGCATTTTGGCTTCGGTCAGGCTGTCGCGGGTCAGTTGCCTGTAGAGCCAGTCCCCCCATTCGATCAGGGTTTCGACATAGTCGCGAAAGATCCGTTTGCGATAGTGGATCGGGTTGCTGTAGGCGATGGCATCCGGATCGGCGGGCGATGCCACTTCAAAGCTTGGATCGCCCTCCATCAGCAGCGGACGCGAGCGCCAGTAGGCGGTGGTTTCGATGCGTCCCGGATTGATCCTGGCGGACGGATCGAACAGATGGTGCAGCCAGCCGAGCGCATCCTCGTAGCTCATTTCGTGACGCAACCGTACCGCTATCAGGTGCGGAAGGTGGAAGAAAATTTCCCAGAAATAGCGTCCGTTCGCCCCGTGGAAGTCGAGAAACTCCGGCTCATCGGACCCTGGGCGCGGCGGCTCTTCGGTGTGCTGGCTGTCCCAGGAGAGCAAACTGTCGATGGAGAGCGCGGCCCGTTCCACCAGTTCGCGACCGAATGTGGTGTTCAGGCGGATGGCGTCGACGGTTTTGTCTGCGCCGAACTCCAGACCAAAATCGAGAAACTGACCGGCCTGGCCTTGAGCGCTTTCGGGTCCCCTGGCGATCCTCGGCCCGTCGAGCGACGGGGCCTTCAACCTGACTTCGTATTCTTGATAGCCCTGGCTCCAGGTATCGTCTGTGTATTCCCCCAACCCGACGGCAATGATTTGGGAAACGCTCGCCAAGGGGAGTATTTTCAAATGCGACGCCGCGCCATTGAATCGAAAGAGCGGCAGCTCACCGGCGGGCGTCTTGTCTTCCCCTACCCAGATCGGCATGGCCACTGGATTTGCCCATTGGGTGCCACGCCGGGTGAAGGATTCATTTATTTTAAAGTCGGAACTACCGCCACTCGTAACCTTCAGCCAGGTTCCAAAGGTGTAGTAAGCGTCATCCGACATGTTCGCCATGTGCAAGAATGTATCGCTATAAACCCCCTCCCTGTCCACTGCCGGAAAAAATGTGCCAAACCTGGGAGGGGCACCCACAAAATTCACGTGGTGCCCCACCGCCCCCTGCTCGTTCAATAACTCGATCCGCGCGGTGGAACCACGCCACGACGAAAAATCAAGTTTCACGTTGTAGTAGTCGCGCTCAGAAGACGAAGCGGTGAACACCATATCGATATCAAAAAACGAAGATTGTGTTTGCGTGTCATTGGGTTGAACTCGCACCACGGCCTGAGATAGCCACTTCTCATGCAGTTTCTGCGCGCTATCGACTGTGACGGACAGGTTTTTTCCGGCGATATTCATTGCCCGAAGGCGCAGATAGTCTGTGAGCAGGGACGGATGCGCACTGCCTTTGACTCGGATGGATTCGACTGGCCATTCCTTGTAATCCCCCTCTTCCCCCAACTGCGGCAGGCCTCGCTGAAGGTAGGATGGGCCTTGATCAAGCGCCTCCTGCGAATACTGGGCGAGTAAGCGGTCAATATGGCGCTGCTCTTTTTCTGCAAGCCCGATGCGGTTCAACAACTCATCCCACGCGTAATAGCACGTCGTGCGCTCGCCATCGGCGGTCGACAGGATAATGCCGAGCACCATCTGCTTCGCTTCTTTGGTAAGCCCGCTGTCGCTGGTGATCGCCAGAAGAGCACTCTGGCTTTCATCGGCACGTGCACGTCGGTGGCGCTTGCCGGGTGGCGTGCGTTCGCGTTCGAGCATGACCGTGTCAACGGTTGAGGACGGCGCCCAAGTGCCGCTCAACCCGCGGTAGGAAAAACGAATATCGAACAGATCCCAGTTGAGTCCCTGACTCTCGCCGATTTCATTGAGGGACGACCTGCTCACCCAGAAGACATAAAGCCGGTGACCAAAAAAAGTCAGGCGTACGCTCGAAGCATCGCCAATCCCGGCCTCGATAGGCTCCCATTCGCTCCAGGCACTGGGAGGAACGCGGGTTTGCTCCTGGCCAAGCACGATCGCGACCTTGCGCCAGTAATATTTATTGTCGGCACGCTTGCGCCCGAGAAAGTAATAGTCCGCCCGGTAAACCGTTGAATCGGACACCACGAAAGGCCCATCGATATAACCGTTGAGCACATCGATATCGGCGACATCCTCGAATCTTTCCAGATAGGCGAGAACGGACGATTGCGCACGCTCGGTATTGAGCCGCCCTTGTGCAAGATCGCCTTCCAGCTGTTCGTAAAACCGTGACTTGACGATGCGCAGTTGCGGATCGATATAGTTCTCTGGATAGCTCTGCAGTTTCTCCGCGCCGGCCCAGATCGCATAACGGCTTTCCCACTGGCGCCAAGTGTCGACTTCGCGCTCATCGAAAGACTGGCTGAACCCAGGCTCGTCGCCTGAGTAGATGCCGTGGATGTAGCGCTGCAGACTGGCGATCATCTCGCCCACGGCAGAGGTTTTCGGCGCCGTGCCGACATGGTGGTCGAACAGGTGATAGGCATCGAGATCAGCGGCGGCCGCCAGCACATTGGTATCGCCGTCCCGGGCCGCCACCGCGCCCAGATAGCATTCAAGGAGCGCGGCCTGGCGCTGCTTGCTTAAAGCTTCGAGTTTCGTCTTCAGATCGGTCATCGCCGCACCCTCCCGGCATTCATTCCTGACCGGGACGATGGCTCATCCTCTTGGATTTTCGTCCGCAGAATCTGGCTGTAGCGGGTGCCTTGCAGTACCGCGCCAATGGAAAACACCGCCGTGGGATCTGGCAGCTGTCTGCAATCGATCTGCCAGCTCAGGCGTCCTTCCTCGGGAAGCCGGCGCATCTGCAGGAAACTCGGCGTGGCCACCAGCCCCTGGCCGACGGGGTTGACGCCACTCCAGGTCAAGGCAATCTCGCGCCCCGCCGTCATGTCGGCATCGGACGTATCCTCAAGGGTCAAGGTGTATCGCTTGCCTACGATGAACGTCAGCGAGTCCAGCTCGCCTTCGCTCGACTGCTGACCTATCGGCGTCAACGAGAAGTGCCAATCCGGTTCCGCTAGGACTTTTACCGTGAAGGTCACGGACTGCCCCGCGTGGGCACTCAGCGTCGCCACCAGGGCGTGCTCTGCGGCCGCGTCGATCGGCACGGCAAACACCGCCATGCCTTCGGAGTCGGTTTGTATCTCTTTCCCGTTTTCGTCACCGTCCAGGGTCCAGTGCACGGGGTATTCAGCCACCCCCTTGAAGTCCGTCGCGGTGCCGTCACCGGCCTGGGCCTCCACCCGTACCCGCAGATGCACCACCTCACCTGCCTGGGCAATCACCGACACGATGGCAGGTGACGTCGCGGCGAGCCGCGGTTCGGGGAGAATGACCATGTCCTGCTCGAAGACCTCCTCCCTGTCATCCCCTGCCTGGGAAGGCAACAGGGTCGCGCGAACGCTCATGACCCCTTCCTTCACGACGGACGAAGGCAACTGGAGCACGGCGTATCCGTCAGGATCGGAAACAACCGGCGCCTCGGGCTCATGACTCGAGCCGTCGGCGAACTGCACGCGCCAGGCGACTTGCTCCTGGGGCTTGCCCACGGCGCTCAGAGAGAGAACGCGACACGCGATGGCCACATCCATGCCCATCACATTCGGCCCCTTGAAGCGCAGCCCGTGGAGTTTCGTATCGATAAAAGGTGCATCGATGAAGGGAAACGCGGCAAACCCTTCCAGCTCCAGACCTTCGCCCAGGCTTGCCCGGACCTTCGTCACCCCTTCCTCGTTGCTGAACAGCTGGGCACGGGCCACACCATTTTCGTCGGCAACCGTGGTGTCCTTCCTGAACTGGCCCGGCCCTTCGCTGATGCCCCAGCGCACCCGCCGGTTCCGCCCCCAGTTTCCGTAGCGGTCGCGCAAGACCACCGACAACTCGAAAGACTCGCGACGGCCGGCCAGTTTGGGCGCGACCTCTTCATCCGGTTTCGGCTGACGCAGGGCCAGCGTTTCCTCGTCGCAGTCGATGGTCACCGTGGGCATGGCAATGCGCTGGTCGAGGCCGATGGTCGCAAAAACCGTGGAGATGCCCATTTCGGTGCCCGTGACCAGCGTGACCTCGACCACGCCGTCCGCATCTGTGTGGGAAATATCGGCATCCAGCGACCCAGGACCGGTCAGCGACCACCGCACCCGGATGTTGACCAACGGCTTGCCGCTCAAGTCCCGCACGAGCAAGCGATACAGTGCCCGCGCCTTTTGCGGGGCGGCACTCAGCGTGTTGGCAACCAGGCGGGTCTGGTCGACCGACGCTTCGCTGGTTGTCGCCTGGCCGACCTCGGGGGCATTGCCAGAGCCGCCCCGTTGCAAGCGACCGGCGTAGAGGCTGCCGAGCGCGTATTGCACGGCGTTTCGGTAATCTTCGGTATTGGCGGACACCGGCAACCCACCCAGCTCATGCAGCGCCAGGATGCTCAGCTCGCTGGTACGGGCCATTTCCAACATGCGGATGAAGCCATTGAACTGGCTCAGTTGGGTAATCACCCCCGTGGGCGTGATGACGCGGGCGGCTTCCAGCACCTCACGCGCGCTGACGCCCAGCATTTCTGCGACCTTGACGGCAGCGGCATCCTGCATGAGGCGGGCGTAGTCCTCGCTCTCGGCGATCAACTCAGGATCAAAGGCCTGGGGATCGTTGACCAGCAACAGATAGTCCATCAATGCTGATGGGGACGCGTCCATCCGCGATGTAATGTCGCGATACGTCTGCAGGTGATACAGCGTGGCCAGGGCAACTGCGCCGGTAGCGTCCAGGCCTGGTGCGAAGCCGAACGGATCGGGCGCTTGCGGCCAGCCTTCCAACTGCCGCCTGCTGGCGGCATGGCGACTGAGCATTTCGCCATCGAGTTCGAACTGCCGAACCACATCGGCCAGCCGTTGCAGGCTTCCCAGCTTCTGGAGCATGACGTCGACATTGCTCCAGTCTTCAAAGTCTTCTTCGTCCATGGGCAACGCTTGCCGCTGCTGCGCCGCGGCACGAAAACGCTGCGCAACCGGATCGGATGGGCTCAACAACCGCATGGCCATCGCCCGCAACGAAACGGCAGGGGTGACCACACCTTCGGTTTCCCATACCCAGCGCAAAATATCGTAGACGCTCTGGTCAGCCCACTCGATCAGTGGCAGGACAAGATCGGGGGAAATCGCCAGGTAGCTGGCCAGGTGCTCTTCGACCAGCGCCCGCTGCGAAGCCCGCATCCGCAGAATGACCGCAGTCACGGATTCCACCACCGTATTCTTGCGCGTCTGCGCCTCACCCTGGTCGTCCACATGGGTCGAATCGCCCTGCTGGGCAATCTTTTCCACCACATCGGCGACGATGTTGCGCACGCTCATCGCGTAATCCGTGTCCGAACCCGAGACACCATCGAGCACAATCCCGTGTACATCGATAACGTCCGTCAGCGCTGCCACCCAATCAATGCCGACGGTGGTCGCCACCGCCTCCAAGGTGGCTGGAACACCGGCCTGCTCCAGGGCCTCATGGGTGATCCGAAGGCTGTCGAGCATCGTATACAGACTAGCGACCAGTTGCCGCTCGCTGTCACTGGCCACGGGCACCGTGGTATTGGAGCGCATGGCCCGCACGAACCACGCCAGGTCGATACCTTTGTCGCGGCACCATCGCACGCAATCGACGACGGCCATCAGCGCTGCGGAAAAGTCCGTTGCACCCAGCGTCGGCAGCGCCTCGACCGAAGGCACGCCAGCGATCTGCTTCAAGATCGGTCCCGACTGGCCCAGGGTCTGTACCAGTCCGATCAGGACTGTCGGGGGCACTTCCAGATAGCGGGCAATACTGGTGATGCGATAGAAGGAAGAGAGAATCTCCAGGCTGCGTCTGAGTTGCGGCGGGTCATAGCTGTTGGCGATCACGCGGGCCATATAGGTGAACTCGGACGTATCCAAGCCAAGGCTCGCACAAATCGCCTGGACGGTTTCTCGCCCGCGGTCATCGGCGTTGTCCTCGATCCGAGCGCTGAACGGCGAATTGTCCAGAACCAGGGGCACCTCCAGAAGCCCATGGCTGACAAATATTCGGTCGTACTGGGCAAGCTCTTCGCCAGCGCCAAAAATCGATATTTTGTCGAGCCACGCGGCGAAGTCTTCTGCACTCACACCGAAACGCAGGCGCATTTCACAGAAAACCCCAAGCGCCTTGAGCGTGTTGCGCGTGATTTGTGGCGCTCCCTGTCCCTTCTCGGCGTGATGGGCGGCGACAATCAATTGGTCCATCTCTCGGAACGAGGTCCCGAGCCACCGGCTGAGCCGGATCAGCCGGTGGATGCGGTCAGCCCGCTCATCCGTAAAGTGGGTCAACTGGACAGGTGGATCGAGCGGCACCGGCTCCGGGTCGTTTGTCTCTTGGAAGATCGGCGTATCAGGTGCTGCCACCAGGTCGATGGCGGGGTGTTGCGCACCATTGATATAGACCGCGCCAAAATCCTGCGGGCCAGGCTCTTGCAAGGAAACCAACGTCGCCGGCACGTGCCTGGACAAGACCGGCAGGTCTTCCTTGACGGCGAACAAGCCGCCAAGCGCGTCCCGCGTTATCCCGGTGCGCGTACAGAATTCCGCGCTGTGTTCCAAGGCCGTCCTGGAATAGACCCGATAGGTCGTCCAGTAGAAGTTCGCCAGTTCTTCTTCGTTTCCCGGCCGGGCACCGTTGAACAGCGCTTCCAGAAGCAGTTCACGGCGCGCCGGGCCGATCGGCAGACTCAACAGGAAGGTGTCGTCACCGCGATCGGTCTGCATGCCCGAAACGGCGAAGTAATGGAAATCCGGATCGGTCGCGCGCGCCAGCTCGCCAAACGCTGAAACGGACGAGTCGAACAGCGACAGGATCACTTGAAGCTGCTCGACACAATGCTCGTACGGCATGGTCAATGGATAACGTGCCGTTGCAAGCACCCTGTCCGCCTCGACCGTGTCAGGTTCCAAGTATCGCGCCGCATCGAGAAGGGCGGCTTCGAGAATCTTCGTCGAGAGCGATAACACCGAGCACTCCCGCGTCATCGCCGCAGAATCAATCAACTCAGTGGCAATATCCGGCCGCCGGTCCTCCAGGCGGAAGCGGTTACCCTGCTCGCCAGCTTCCTCCAGCATCAACGCCTTCCTGTAGAGGCTGACCAGATAGGCCACCGGCGAGGTTCTTGCTTCGATGGCATTCGGACGGGCCATGTTCGACCAGTCTTCGTCAAACTCCCTGTCATAACGCGGCCCATCCGTGAGCGAGGCAAAACCGCGGCGCACATCATAGGTCAGGCTATCTGCGCCTCTGAGTTCGCGCTCGCGATACTGCCGCGCAATCCAGATCGCCGCGCTCACCGCGCGATCGTGCAGCTCCCTCGCTTGCCCGATACGCAAGCCTTGCGCAATCCACCGCTCAGGGTGCTGCCGCGCCAGCTCGAGGATCGAGCCCGCCTGCGCAACAATGGTATTGATTGTTTCGTTTGCACAAGGATTCAGCTGCGACATGATGGTCGCCGCCAACGAGCCCCGGGCAACTGAAGACGAGCGAAGATCCGGTGGCATCGAAAGTTCTCCGAAGAAAGACTTCTAGACCCACAGCCTGCGCGCGAAACTACCCAGTAAAACTGAAGCCGCCCTACGAAGAATGGCGATGCTTTGGCGGCGATCCACCTGTCTACGATGGGCCACACCTGTGAACACTGCTCCGGACTCGCGCTTAGAGTCCAACGATTGAGTTGTCATCCGCCTTGGTTGGGAGTACTGGCGACAACGAAATCAATAAAACACAGCATTTTTTGTCCAGCAACTGTAGGAACTGACAGTGCCTCGACCTTGGTCGACACCGACGCCCTCCGGCGGGCATGCGAGGCTGCTCACCCGTTCCGGGCCCGTACTCGGGGCATCAGACACTGCCCTCAGTCTCGATCACCAGGACTCTCGCTTCGCCCAAGGGCTTGGCCACATGCTCGGTGCCCACCGAGGCGTAGAAAATATCCCCGGCGTCCAGCAAGGTCGCCTTTTCGACACCGTCTTCCCGATAGCACATCTGCACTTGCCCATCGAGCACCACGAAAACTTCCTGGCCGTCGTTGATGTGCCATTTATAAGGCTGATCGGTCCAGTGCAGGCGCGTGGTGATGCCGTTCATGTTGGCGATATCCAGCGCCGCCCAGGCACGGTCACCGGTGAAGGATTTACTGCGGATGATTTTCAAGAGATCCGTCCGGAAGAAGACTGAGGTGCCAAGACTAACCCACTGCCTGCGGCACCTGCATGCCTGGTTTCAAGGCCGAACGCCATCGCTGAGCGGTTTGATCGACTGCCGCAACCCCAACAGCGCGGCGACACACAACACAATCAACACGGCGCCATACCCATCGGTCGTCGGGATCAAGCCGAACACCCGCGTCAGGTTCCCCGCCAGCAGCGACGGCAGGCTGAAGGCCAGGTAACTGAGGACATAGAACGCCGACATCAAGCCGGCCCGTTCGTGGGGCAACGCCAGCGGCATGATGCTGCGCAGCGCCCCCAGGAACCCGGCACCGAAACCGCCACCGGTGACCAGCGTGCCGACGAAGAACAACGGCAAGCTGGCGCCATGCACCGCCACCAGCACCAATGCCAGGCCGATCACCAACAGGCTCGCGGACGGGCGCAACATGGTGTCGGCCTCCTGGTTGCGCAACAGGTAGATGGCTGACGCGCCGCTGAGGGTCAACACCGCCACCAGCGCGCCACCGATCAGATTGGAGGTCGATCCGGTGGCCGCCCGCACCAGCGACGGTGCCAGTGACAGGTAGAAACCGCCCACGGCCCAGGCCGCCAGATCCAGTGGCAGGACACGCCACAAGGCTCGCCGCGCCTGGGGTGGCACGTGCAAGGTCGGACGCAAGGACTGCCAGGCACCCGTTTGCGGGCTGACGCTTTCTTTCAAGCGCCAGAGGTAAACGGCCTGGGCCAGGAACAACCCCAGCAGCAGCCAGTAGGTCAGTTGCAACGGCAACGGCGCGAACTCGGCCAGCAGGCCACAGCCCAGCGCCCCGCACGCCATGCCCAACAGCGGCGCAACGCTGGTGATCAACGGGCCTTGGCGACGGTCGAAGTCCAGTAAAGCAGCACCCAATACACTGGTGGCCATGCCGGTGGCGAACCCCTGGATCAACCGGGCACTGATCAACCAGGCGACGCTGTCGGCGCTGATGAACAGCAGCATCGCCAATATGTTGAGCAACAACGCCACAAAAATCACCGGTTTGCGGCCCAGGTAATCCGACAGCGACCCCACGGTCAGCAAGGCCGCCAGTAGACTGAAGGCGTACACGCCGAAAATCATCGTCAGAACGGCCGGGGAAAACTGTAATTGTTCCTGATAGAGGTGATACAACGGCGTCGGCGCGCTGGACGCGGCGAGAAAACCGAGCAAAGCAAGCGCCAGGAAAATCAGGCTGGCGCGGGTCGAAGCTGGACGGGACATGGGCACGCTCCACAAGAACATTCGCAAAAGCTAATTTTTTGCTTTTGCGGAGTGTGCTATCAGTGTGCGCTTAAAGCAAATTCTTTGTGTTAAGGTCTGACACATGGCTATTAAAGAAGGTTTACGCCCCGGCGGCCGAAGCGCCCGGGTCCAGGAATCGATTCATTCGGCGGTCCGCGCCCTGCTGCAAGAGCAGGACCGCGCCACACTGACCGTGCCGCAAATCGCTGCGCGCGCCGGGGTCACGCCGTCCACTATCTACCGGCGCTGGGGCGATCTGCCGGCGCTGCTGGCCGACGTCGCCATCGCCCGCATGCGCCCCGACGGCGAGCCGGCCAACACCGGCAGCCTGCGCGGCGACCTGCGCGCCTGGGCCGAGCAGTATCTGGACGAAATGAGTTCCGAGCCCGGTCGTAACATGATGCGCGACATCCAGGCCTGCGCCACCCCGGGGCATTGCGTGGGCATCATCAGCGGTCAACTGCAGATCATCCTGGATCGCTACCCCGATGAATCCAACCCAGGTATCGAACGGCTGATCAACCTGGTGGTGGCGCCTACAGTATTTCGCATCCTCTTTGCCACCGCGCCGTTGGAGGTCGAGGAGTTGTATCGATTACTGGATATCGCGTTGGCTCAGTAACACCGTCATCGCGAGCAAGCTCGCTCCCACACTGAGTATTAGGCGAACATAAATTTCGTGTTCACAGCAGATCAAATGTGGGAGCGAGCTTGCTCGCGATGAGGCCCACCCAGACACCTCACTCCTCACCTGCGACACCCCACCACGCCTCGACCTTGGTCGACACTGACGAACCCGAGCGGGCATGCGAGACTGTCCTGCCGGGCTCAAGTCCCGGTGTCTTTGTCCGGGAGTTTCCATGTCGTTGTCCAGCGGGCTGATCGCCGTCGTCGCCCTGGCCTATATGGCCATCATGTTCGCCATCGCCTTCTACGGCGACCGGCGCAGCACACCGCTGCCACCACGGGTGCGGGCCTGGGTCTATAGCCTGTCGCTGGCGGTGTATTGCACCAGTTGGACGTTCTTCGGCGCCGTGGGCCAGGCCGCCGAACAGCTCTGGTCATTCCTGCCGATCTACCTCGGGCCGATCCTGCTGCTGGTGCTGGCGCCGTGGGTCCTGCAAAAAATGGTGATGATCAGCAAACAGGAGAACATCACCTCCATCGCCGACTTCATCGCCGCCCGCTACGGCAAGTCCCAATCCCTGGCGGTGGTGGTCGCACTGATCTGCCTGGTGGGCGTGCTGCCGTACATTGCCTTGCAGCTCAAGGGCATCGTGCTCGGGGTGAACCTGTTGATCGGTGCCGGCGCCGACGCCATGGGCACCCGCGCCCAGGACACCGCGCTGATCGTCTCGCTGATCCTGGCGCTGTTCACGATCGTGTTCGGCACCCGCAACCTGGACGCCACCGAACACCACCGTGGCATGGTGCTGGCGATTGCCTTCGAATCCCTGGTCAAGCTGTTCGCCTTCCTGGCGGTTGGCGCCTTCGTGACCTTCGGCCTGTATGACGGTTTCGACGACCTGTTCAATCAGGCGATGCTCGCCCCGCGCCTGGAGCAATACTGGAAAGAAACCATCAACTGGCCGTCCATGGTGGTGCAGACCGGCGTGGCGATGATGGCGATCATCTGCTTGCCGCGGCAGTTCCACGTGACCGTGGTGGAAAACATCGAGCCTCAGGACCTGCGCCTGGCCAAGTGGGTATTCCCTGCCTACCTGGCCCTGGCCGCGCTGTTCGTGGTGCCCATCGCCCTCGCCGGGCAAATGATGCTGCCCAGTTCCGTGCTGCCGGACTCGTTCGTCATCAGCCTGCCGCTGGCCCAGGCTCATCCGGCCCTGGCGGTACTGGCGTTCATCGGCGGCGCCTCGGCGGCCACTGGCATGGTGATCGTGGCCAGCGTGGCGCTGTCGACCATGGTCTCCAACGACATGCTGCTGCCCTGGTTGTTGCGTCGCAATAACGCTGAACGGCCTTTCGAAGTGTTCCGCCAGTGGATGCTCTCGGTGCGCCGGGTCAGCATCGTGGTCATCCTGTTGCTGGCCTATGTCAGCTATCGGCTGCTGGGCTCGACGGCGAGCCTGGCGACCATCGGCCAGATCGCCTTCGCCGCCGTGACCCAACTGGCCCCGGCCATGCTCGGCGCGCTGTACTGGAAACAGGCCAACCGCCGCGGCGTGTTCGCCGGCCTCGCCACGGGGATCTTCCTGTGGTTCTACACCCTGGTGTTGCCGATTGCCGCCCACAGCCTGGGCTGGTCGCTCAGCAGTTTCCCGGGGCTGGCCTGGTTGCACGGCAATCCCTTGAACCTGCCGATCACGCCGCTGACCCAAGGGGTGGTCCTGTCCCTGGCCGGCAACTTCACGCTGTTCGCCTGGGTGTCGGTGCTGTCGCGCACACGCGTCTCGGAACACTGGCAGGCCGGGCGCTTCATCGGCCAGGAAATCAGCGCCCGCCCCAACCCGCGCTCGATGCTGGCGGTGCACATCGAAGACCTGTTGCAACTGGCCGCACGTTTCGTCGGCGAAGAGCGGGCGCGGCAAAGCTTCATTCGCTTCGCCTACCGCCAGGGCAAAGGCTTCAACCCGAACCAGAACGCCGACAGCGAATGGATCGCCCACACCGAACGCCTGCTGGCCGGTGTACTCGGCGCCTCTTCGACACGCGCGGTCGTGAAAGCCGCCATCGAAGGTCGGGAGATGCAGCTCGAAGACGTGGTCCGGATCGCGGACGAAGCGTCGGAAGTGTTGCAGTTCAACCGCGCCCTGTTGCAAGGCGCCATCGAGAACATCAGCCAGGGCATCAGCGTGGTCGATCAGTCCCTCAGGTTGGTGGCGTGGAACCGCCGCTACCTGGAGCTGTTCAAGTACCCGGACGGCTTGATCAGTGTCGGCCGGCCCATTGCCGACATCATCCGCTACAACGCCGAACGTGGCCTCTGCGGGCCGGGCGAAGCGGAAGTCCATGTCGCCAGGCGCCTGCACTGGATGCGCCAGGGCCGAGCCCATACCTCTGAACGGCTGTTCCCCAACGGGCGGGTCATCGAGCTGATCGGCAACCCGATGCCCGGTGGCGGTTTCGTCATGAGTTTCACCGACATCACCGCCTTCCGTGAGGCCGCACAGGCGCTGACCGAAGCCAATGAAGGGCTGGAGCAACGAGTGGCGGAACGCACCCGGGAACTGTCGCAGTTGAACCTGGCCCTGACCGAAGCCAAGAGCACCGCCGAAGCGGCCTATCAGTCCAAGACCCGGTTCCTGGCGGCGGTCAGCCACGACCTGATGCAACCGCTCAATGCCGCGCGCCTGTTCTCCGCCGCACTGTCCCACCAGCACGACGGTTTGCCAAGCGAGGCCCGGCAACTGGTGCAACACCTGGACAGTTCACTGCGCTCGGCTGAAGACCTGATCACCGATTTGCTGGATATCTCCCGCCTGGAAAACGGTAAGATCAACCCCGACCGCAAGCCCTTCGCCCTCAACGATCTGCTCGATACCCTCGGCGCGGAGTTCACGGCGCTGGCCCAGGAACAAGGCTTGAAGTTCCGGGTTCGCGGCTCGAAGTTGCGAGTGGACAGCGACATCAAGCTGCTGCGGCGCATTTTGCAAAACTTCCTGACCAACGCTTTCCGCTACGCCAAGGGCCCGGTGCTGCTGGGCGTACGCCGGCGCAACGGCGAATTGTGCCTGGAAGTCTGGGATCGCGGGCCGGGGATCGCCGAGGACAAGCTGCAAGTCATTTTCGAAGAGTTCAAGCGCCTGGACAGCCACCAGACCCGCGCCGAAAAAGGCCTGGGCCTGGGCCTGGCCATCGCCGACGGCCTGTGCCGCGTGCTGGGCCATACCTTGCGCGTACGCTCCTGGCCGGGGCGCGGCAGCGTGTTCAGCGTCAGCGTGCCCTTGGCCCAGACACAGGCCGTCGTACCGGGCCCCGTGGCCGAACCCAACGGTCACTTGCCAAGCGGCGCGCAGGTGCTGTGCGTCGATAACGAAGACAGCATCCTGATCGGCATGAACAGCCTGCTGACGCGCTGGGGTTGCCAGGTGTGGACCGCGCGCAACCGCGAGGAATGCGAGCGTTGGCTGGCCCAGGGCGGCCGACCGCAACTGGCGCTGGTGGATTTTCATCTGGACGACGGCGAGACCGGCACCGAACTGATGGCCTGGTTGCGCACGCGCATGGGGGAACCGGTACCCGGGGTGGTGATCAGCGCCGATGGCCGCCCCGAGACGGTGGCCATGGTGCATGCGGCGGGCCTGGATTACCTGGCCAAGCCGGTGAAGCCAGCGGCGCTGAGGGCTTTGTTGAGTCGGCATTTGCCGTTGTAGGGAACTCGGGGGATGTAAGGTGGCCTCTGTGGCGAGGGAGCTTGCTCCCGCTTGAGTGCGCAGCACTCACAAAAAGGGGCTGCTGCGCAGCCCAGCGGGAGCAAGCTCCCTCGCCACAGGGTTTTGCATCAAGCCTAAGGGTTTCATCAATCCTGGGTTTTTGCGGTTTCTTCCGGCAACTCAGGCAATCCATCCGCATCCGTCATCGCCCGCTCGAGCAAATCGGCAGGCAAACTCTTGCTGGCCCGGGCGCCGAGCAGCTTGAGCTGTTCGCTGCGGCTGATCAGGTTGCCGCGCCCTTCTGTCAGTTTGTTGCGCGCCGCACTGTAGGCTTTGTCCAACTGCTGCAAGCGACTGCCGATCTCGTCCAGGTCCTGGATGAACAGGACGAACTTGTCATACAGCCACCCGGCCCGCTCGGCGATCTCCCGGGCGTTCTGGCTCTGGCGTTCCTGCTTCCACAAGCTGTCGATCACCCGTAGCGTCGCCAGCAGCGTGGTCGGGCTGACGATCACGATGTTGCGGTCGAAGGCTTCCTGGAACAGGTTCGGCTCGGCTTGCAGGGCGGCGGAAAACGCCGCTTCGATTGGCACGAACAGCAACACGAAATCCAGGCTGTGCAAACCGTCCAGGCGCTTGTAGTCCTTGCCGGCCAAGCCTTTGACATGGGCACGCAACGACACCACATGTTGCTTGAGGGCGAGTTGGCCGATGGCGTCATCTTCAGCGGCCACGTACTGCTGATAGGCCGTGAGGCTGACCTTGGAATCGACCACCACTTGCTTGTCGCCCGGCAGATAAATCAACACGTCCGGCTGGAAGCGCTCGCCGTCCGGGCCCTTGAGGCTGACCTGGGTCTGATACTCGCGGCCCTTCTCCAGGCCGGCATGTTCAAGCACCCGCTCCAGGATCAGTTCGCCCCAGTTACCCTGGGTCTTCTGGCCCTTGAGCGCCCGAGTGAGGTTGGTGGCTTCGTCGCTCAGGCGCAGGTTCAGTTGTTGCAAGCGCTCCAGTTCCTTGCCCAAGGAGAAACGTTCCCGGGCCTCGGCCTGGTAACTTTCTTCAACGCGTTTTTCGAAGGACTGGATGCGTTCCTTCAGCGGATCGAGCAACTGGCCCAGGCGTTGCTGGCTGGTTTCGGCGAAGCGCTGCTCACGTTCGTCAAAGATCTTCCCGGCAAGCTCGGCGAACTGCGCCCGCAGCTCGTCTCGCGAGCCTTGCAGGTCATCCAGGCGTTGCTGATGGCTTTCCTGCTGCTCGCGCAGTTCGGCCTGCAACGACGCCGCCTGGGCATCGAGCCGGCGCAGCTCGGCTTCCTTGTTGGCACGCTCGAGGTTCCAGGCGTGGGCCGCATCCCGGGCATTGTCGCGCTCGATCTGCAGCAATTCGACCTCACGGCAGGCCGCGGCAAGCTCGGCTTGCTTGGCGGCGTTGGCCTGGCTCAGATCGCTGATTTCGTCGCGGCAGGCATCGAGCTGGGCATTGAGGCCATCGTGGGCCATGTGGGCCGTGACCAGGCGCTCCTCCAGCAGGGCCAGCCCGGTCTGCGCGGCGGCGGCTTGGCGTTGCAAGTGCCAGGCCAGTGCCAGCAACGGCACCGCAGCACCTGCCAGGCCAAACAACAGGCTGGTCAAATCCATAGCCATGACAATTCCTGCCGATCAAATAAAGCCCGAAGGTTAACCAAGCGGCTGGGGGTTGCCCAGCGCAGTCTTCGTTTTCAGCCTTCGATTTCACCGAGGGCCCGGCGGGCACGATCATCGCCGGCCCGGGCGGCCTGGCGCAGCAGGTCGTGGCCGATGCGTCGATCCCGGGCGTTGCCGCATTCTCGGCACATCAACTGCCCGAGGCGACTTTGCGCGGCCACTACACCTTCACGGGCCGGTTGTTTGAGCAAACGACCAGCCAAGTGCTTGACGCTGGGGCTGTCTCCCAGCCGCGGGCTGTCGAGCAACCACTCAGCCACCCGCATCGACAAACGTTTGGGTGGGGTAACACCAGAGGGTGTGGAGGTAACAGGATTTGATACTGAGCGAAACTTCATAAAGCACTGTGGGACAGATCGGAAGGCGCGCCACTCTACTCCTTTTTTCGTACGGGTAAAGCCGAAAAAAACCGGCACGCCCGTGCTAGAGCAAGCGCTTGGGACAATCCACAGAAGCTGTGGATAACTCAGTGGACAACCCCCCCTGAACTCGCGCAAAGCCCTGTGGAGCGGGGCCTGCGCTCAAACTGACGATTTTTTCACCAGTAAAAAAAAGCGATGTTTTTCATTGACTTAAATTTTGGATACAGGCACCTACCCCGGATTGTTCCGACATGACAGTTCGGTGACAAGTGGTGCAGCGAGTGTGCACAAGTAACAACTGAACGAGTTATAAACGTTGCGATTTTTTGGCAAAACGGGCAGTAAAAGCTGGGGATAACCTTTGGTCGTGCATTGCGGCAACGGTGGCGTGGGCGCACTTGCAAGCGTCGGTTGCTGTGCTAGGGCATGCCCCCTACAGCGATTGAGTGTCCATTTGAATATTTTTTAACCAACACCACTTCCCTTCACGGCTTCGATCCGTTAGTATCCGCAGCGTTAGTACCAAGCTGAAAGTCAATTCCGGGTCGAACACATCTCCAAGGTCAGCCATCCTCCCAAGGACGCCTCACCGAAAAAAGGAGACCGGCCCCCTCGATGGTTTCCAGGTAAATCTTGCGCCAACACAGCCTTTGATCGAATGCAAAGGGTGTTGCCAGGCTCATTACTCTGACCGAACCAACCTGCAAAATTGATCAGGATCTTCACCCCGGGCCCAGAACCTTTGCCCTCGATGTGTTGCCTGCCCTCCTAAGTACCTACCTGCCAGCCCAAGCGCGCACTTATATAGCGCTCAAACTGGCTGCTTTGTTCCAGTCGGGTTCTTCGTTCGACCAATGGTGGTCGACGTTACTGGAACGTTTTAACGTTGCACGGTTCTTAACCGTGTCATTTGCAGGAACACCCATAACATGTCCACTCAAATCCACGCACAGGATGCTATCCGCACCCTCACCAACGCTTTTGCACCGATGAACTGCCTGATCATGGCCGCTCGCAAAGGCTGCTTCAGCTTCACGCTGGTCAACGAACACGGCATCGCCCGTCACAGCGAACGCCTGTACCCCGACCAGTACTCCAGCGCCGAACCGCTGCAGGCCGTGATCGAGCGTACTCGCCAGGCACTGGTTGCCTGAGACGCCAGAAAGGCTGAAACCCCAAAGGCCCCGCCCAGAAAGCGGGGCTTTTTATTGCCCGAAATTTCTCGATTAAGCGAAACGCCGTAAGCACCAATGGATATAACAGTTATAACCGCTCGCTGAAGATGTTTTAAAAACAGTCCTTTACAGCGGGAATATGACACTACACTTCAAGTCAAGCGGCATGATCCGCTTCCGGCGGGGCCTGGACCGATCCACCGCTGCCAAGCCCACACTCTTCAGGCTCCGCCCTTTTCACACTTCGAGGGTTTTATGGGTATCGCTGCCAGCGAACTGTGTCGATATGTGATCCGCCCGACGCTCCTCTACCTTGAGCGTCACAGCGCAACGGCGGAATCCTTGTTACTGGGCATTGCCGCCAGCCAGTCCGCCCTGGGTTCGGCCCTGCATGATCGACGCGGACATGGCCTGTATCGCATTACCGAGCCCCGCCACCAGGCCCTCTGGGACCATTACCTGGCACAAGATCCGGAACGGGCCAGCCTGGTGCGCGGCCTGGCCAGCCAACATGCCTTTCTCAGCGGCCCGCACCTGGAGTTGACCGTCAATTTGCGCTACGCCACCGCCATCGCCTGGCTGCTGGTGGAGGAACAGAATACCCCGCTTCCCGAGGCCGACGACCTGCTGGGCATGGCCCGCATCTGGCGCCAGACCTTTCATCCCCAAGGGCGCCTGCGAGATTTCACCTGCGCCTGGCAAAGCTGTGTTTCGCCGCTGAACCAGGTCGCTTGCTGATGGGAAATTTGGAAACTTCCTACAACGCTCGCGAACCTGGTCGGATTGTCCTACAAAACCGCTCTAAATCAAGCCATGCAGGCTATAGCGCTTGAACGAAAATGTTGGTAATTTTCGCCCCGGTGATCACCAGGAGTTCTAACAATGAAAAAAATGATGCTCAAAACCACCCTTGGCCTTGCCGTTACCTTGGCATCCACGCAACTTTTCGCCAGTGGCTTTGCCTTGAACGAACAAAGCATCAGTGGCATGGGCACTGGTTTCGCAGGTCGTTCCTCTTCTGCCGATGACGCCAGCACCGTGTTTGGCAACCCTGCCGGCATGTCGCGCCTCAAGCGCCAGCAGGTCACCGGCGGCTTCGCCGCCATCGATGCCTCCACCGATATCGACGATGCCAGCGGTACCCAGTCCGGCACCAACAAGGGCGACATGGTTCCGCTCACCGGCGTTCCGATGGGCTACTACGTCAAGCCTATCGATGATCAGTGGGCTTTCGGCCTGGGTGTCTACGCGCCGTTTGGCTTGATCACCGATTACGAAAATGGCTTCCAGGGCGGTAACTTCGGCAGCAAGAGCGAAGTGAAAGTCGTCACTTTCCAGCCAACCGTCAGCTATGCCTTCAACGACAAGGTATCGATCGGTTTCGGCCCGACCATCAACCGCATTTCCGGCGCCCTGGAATCGGATTTGACCTCGCCGCTGTCACCGAATGATGGCAGCGTGAAGATCAAGGGCGATGACATTGGCTACGGCTACAACATCGGCCTGCTGGTCCAGGCGACCGACACCACCCGTGTTGGCCTGACCTATCACTCCAAGGTCAAGTACAAGCTCGAAGGCCACACCGAAATCAGTCCTGGGGCTGGCACACCTCCCAGCCTGCTGAATGGCGCGCGCTACGATGCTTCGCTGGATATCACCACGCCTGAATCGGTGGACTTTTCGGTCACCCAGCAAATCAATGATGCCTGGACCGTCTACGCGGGCAGCACCTGGACTCGCTGGAGCCGCCTGAAAGAAATCACCGTGAACAACGATGGTGTGACACCCGCAACGGGCGGTGCTTTCGCGCCTGCCTTCTTCAGCTCCATTACTGAAGAGCAGAACTGGCACGACACCTGGGCCTACGCCATCGGTACCTCCTACCAGTTGAACAAACAGTGGGTACTGCGTACCGGCCTGACCTTCGACCAGGCACCGACCAATAACCAGGACCGTTCGCCACGCATCCCGACCGGCGACCGGACCATCTTCAGCCTGGGCGCCGGTTGGAGCCCGACCGACGACCTGACCATCGACGTGGCTTATTCCTACCTCAAGGAAGAAAAAGTCAACGTCAGCGGCAGCAATGCCCTGGGCCAGTCCTACAACGCCAAATACGAAAACAGCGCCAACGGTTTCGGTGTCGGTGCAACCTACCGCTTCTGATGTTTCACGGCGAACCTGAACCCCTCGCCAACTGAAGCGAAAAAAAGCCCCGCACTCTGCAAAGAGGCGGGGCTTTTTCGTGGCAGGCGTCAGGGTTTGGAGGCGATGGCCGCTTCTACCGCCTTGATGAAATCGGGATCGTCAGGCTTGATCCGGCTGGAAAAACTGCCAACCACCTTGCCCTGGCGGTCCACCACGTACTTATAGAAATTCCATTTCGGCGCGCCGGATTGTTCAGCCAAGTGCTTGAACAGCGGTATCGCATCCGCACCCCGCACCGGCTGAGGTTCAGTCATGGTGAAGGTCACACCGTAATTGACGTAGCAGACCTTGGCGGTTTCGGCCCCGTCCTTGGATTCCTGCTTGAAGTCATTGGACGGTACGCCCAACACTTGCAACCCTTGGTCCTTGTAGCGCTGGTTGAGCGCCTCGAGGCCCTTGAATTGCGGGGCGAACCCACAGAAGCTGGCGGTGTTCACCACCACCAGAGGCTTGCCAGCAAAGCGCTGGCACAAATCAATGGTTTCCTTGGCCCGCAGCTTGGGCAACGAACCCTCCAGCAACGGCGGGCAATCGGCGGCCCAGACTTGCCCGGTCACAGCCAGCAACAGGGCGGGAACAGCAAACCAGCGCATCAACATGTCGGTACTTCCTTAAAGCATGTCAGACCACGACGTTACTCTGCCATGCCCGCCGCCGTCCATTGTTCAACACGTCCCCATGCCCAGCTGCATCAAGGCCAACCCGCCCTGGTGCCAGCCCCACCAGGCGAGTGCCAGCAACAGGCCGGCGCCGACAGCGATCAACCACGGGCCGATGCGACTCATGCCGCACTGACCTGGACTTGCAGGCGCGCCACCGGCCGTTCACGCACCGGCCAGTTCAACGCCGCCGCCAGCAGGCTGAGCAAGATCGATACCTGCCAGATCAAGTCGTAGCTGCCGGTGCGGTCATACACCACCCCGCCCAACCAACCACCGAGGAACGAGCCCAACTGGTGGAACAGGAACACGATCCCACCCAACATCGAAAGATTTCGTACACCAAACAGGGTCGCTACCGTGCCGTTGGTCAATGGCACGGTCGACAGCCACAGCAAGCCCATTGCCATGCCAAACAGATATGCCGTGGTGGTCGTCACCGGCAGCCACAGAAACAAGCCGATCACCACGGCTCGCAGCAGGTACAACCCGGTCAACAGGCGTGGCTTGGACATGCGTCCGCCCAGCCAACCAGCGGTGTAGGTGCCGAAGATATTGAACAACCCGACCAGGGCCAGCACGGTGGTGCCGACGCTGGCGGGCAGGTGTTGATCCACCAGGTACGCCGGCAAATGCACGCCAATGAACACCACCTGGAAACCGCAGACAAAAAAGCCAACGGCCAGCAGCCAGAACCCGGAATGGCTGCACGCCTCGCGCAAGGCTTCGGCCAGGGTTTGTTCGTGGCCGGCCACCGGCAACGGTGCGTCCTTGAGCATGCTCACCAGCGGCACGATCAGCGCCACCAGCAGCCCCAGCGCCAACAACGCCGCGGACCAACCGAGCCAGCCGATCAGCCCCAGCGTACCGGGCAACATGGCGAACTGGCCGAAGGAACCGGCGGCACTGGCGATGCCCATGCCCATGCTGCGTTTTTCCGGCGGCACGGCCCGTCCGACCACACCGAGAATCACCGAGAACGACGTACCCGACAGCCCGATACCAATCAAAAGACCCGCGCTCAACGACAAGGACCATGGCGAGTCGGCCATGCCCATGAACACCAGGCCGAGTGCGTAGAGCACGCCACCGATCAGCACCACTTTCGCCGCACCGAAGCGGTCGGCCAGCGCGCCGGTGAAAGGCTGCGCCAGGCCCCAGATCAAGTTCTGCAAGGCAATGGCGAAGGCGAATACCTCGCGGCCCCAGCCGAACTCGGCACTCATGGGCGCAAGGAACAGGCCGAAGCCATGCCGCACGCCCAGGGACAACGCCAGGATCAGCGCGCTGCCCACCAGGACCCAACCACAGGTACGCCACATCGATGTCATTTTTGTTCTCCAGTCGCGGGTATATACCCACTTATCATCGAACGAACCGGCTTCACGCCAGTTCATCCAGCAAGGCCAGCAAGGTCGCACGTTTTTCGGCGCCCAGCTTATCGATCAGTTTCTGCTGCGCCGCTTCCCAGGCCGGCAGCGCTGCCGCCAGCCGCGCCTGCCCCGTTTCAGTGAGCACGACGATGCGGTTACGCAGATCGTCGCCCTCGGCCAGCGCCACCAACCCCTCGCCTTCCAGCACCCGCAGGTTGCGTCCCAGGGTGCTGCGGTCCAGGCCCATGGCCTCGGCCAGGGAGGAAATACTCGGTTGGTCCAGGCGCGCCAGGTTGCTCAGCAAAGAATACTGGGCAACGTTGATCCCGAAGCCATCGAGGGCGCCGTCGTAATACCTGCTGACGCCACGGGCGGCACGCCGCAGGTTGATGCATAGACATTGGGAAGGAAGCATGATGCGTGTATATACCCGCGACTAAGTGAATGCAAATTTAAATGAACACTGCGCCGTCGACAAGATCCGTCTTCAACGCAACGCCAATGCGACCAGAACGGCGGTTTCCAGCAGTTCCAGCAAGGCACCCGCCGTATCGCCGGTGCAGCCTTGCAGCCTGCGCAGCATCATCCGTCGCAATCCGATGAAGACCAGCGTGGCCACCACCAACGACCACAGCCCGGCCCAGCCCAACAGCAGCAGGCACCCCAGCGCACAGGCCGACAACACCTGCCAGCCCGAGCGGCGCGGCAGATGATCGGCGAGCGCCTGGCCCAACCCACCGGCACGCACATACGGCGTCGTCAGGAACAACCCCAGCAATGCGCCACGCCCTAGCATCGGCACGATGAGCAACGCCAGGGCCTGCTCCTGTTCGATCAACGCCACCAGCGCTGTCCATTTGAGCAGCAACACCACCACCAACGTCACGACGGCAATCGGCCCGCTGCGCGGATCCTTCATGATCAGCAATGTCCGTTCGCGATCGCCGAAACCGCCGAGCCACGCATCGGCGCTGTCGGCCAGGCCATCCAGGTGCAACCCACCGCTAAGCAGCACCCACGCCATCAGCACCAGCGCGGCATGCAGCAGCAACGGCGTGCCGAGCAACAACCCATCCAACGTCCATAACAGCCCGCCGAACACCAGCCCCACCAGCGGATAGCACAACAGCGAACGACCCAACTGTTCGGGCTCGGGCATGCCGGGCAGGCGAACCGGCAGGCTGCTGAGAAATTGCAGGGCGATCCAGAAGGGCAACATCGTCAATTTACCTCTTCGAACACTGAACCTGCCGACATCGCCAGGGAAAACAGCGCACCATGAGCGACTTCGACATTGAGCAATTGCTCGCGAGGCAGGCCGCGGGCCTGGGCCAACAGCAGGCGCATCACGCCGCCATGGCTGACCAGCAAGACCCGCTGACCCGCATAGGCCGCGTGCAGGCGTTCGACCGCCGCCAGGACGCGGCTGGCAAACGTCAGCACCGGCTCGCCTTCGGGGGGCGTGAAGGCATAGGGATCGGCCCAGAACCGGCCCAGGGCTTCGGCGTCGGTCGTCATCAACGCCGCCGCACTGCGACCTTCCCAGGCGCCAAAATGCAGCTCTTGCAGGTCTTTGTCCAAGTGCACCGGCACATTGAGTCGGGCACCGAGTTGCTCGGCGAAACGGGCGCAGCGCTGCAAGGGTGAGCTGACCAGGCGATCCCAGGGCCCGCCTTGAGAGACGGCGGTGTGCATCTGCTCCCAGCCCCTGGCCGTCAAGGCATCGTCGAGGCTGCCGCGCAAGCCGCCGCCCAATTCGGTTTCGCCGTGACGCAGCAGGTCCAGGCGCAGGGTCATGCCGGGCGATCCGCCACGGCCGCTTCGGCAAACGTCGCCATCTGCCCGTGAAGGTCACACGCCAGGCGCAACAGCGGCACCGCCAACGCCGCGCCACTGCCCTCGCCCAGGCGCAGGCCGAGATCCAGCAGCGGTTCGGCGCCGAGGGTTTCCAGCACGTGACGATGGCCCGGTTCGGCGCCACGATGGGCGAACAGCAGCCACGGCCGGCACGCCGGATTGAGGCGCACCGCCACCAGGGCCGCGACGCTGCAGATGAAGCCATCCACCAGCACGGCGACGCCTTGCTGGGCACAGGCCAGGTATGCACCGACCAACGCGGCGATTTCAAAACCGCCGAGGTTGAACAGGGTCTGCAACGGGTCGCTACCCTGGGCAGCGTGCAACGCCAGGGCCCGTTCGATCACCTGGGCCTTGCGGCTGACACCCACGGCGTCCAACCCCGTGCCCGGCCCGACCAGATGCGCCACCGGGCATTCGAGTAAGGCGCAGGCCAGGGCGCTGGCGGCGGTGGTGTTGCCGATGCCCATCTCGCCGCCGATGAACAATTGCGTCCCGGCCGCGACGGCACGCAGCACACTGTCGCGCCCGGCGTGCAAGGCTTGCTCGCCCTGTTCCATCGTCATTGCCGGGCCCCGGGCGAAATTCGCCGTGCCCGGCCCCAGGTTCAGGTGCCGCACACCGGGCAGGTCCAGCGCAGGCGTGACGGTGCCCAGGTCGACCACTTCCAGGGACGCGCCCAGTTGTCGCGCCAGGACGCTGATGGCTGCGCCGCCGCTGACGAAATTGAGCAGCATTTGCCCGGTGACCTCTTGGGGATAAGCCGATACGCCTTCTGCGACCACGCCATGGTCGCCGGCGAAAATCGCGATCCACAACCGCTCCAGGCTCGGCTTGAGCTGCCCTTGCAGACCCGCCAGTTGCACCGCCACCGATTCCAACCGCCCCAGGGAACCGGCCGGCTTGGTCAGTTGTTGCTGACGGGCCGTGGCCAGTTCCAGCGCTTGGTTATCTACGGGCTTGCACGGGTCCAGCCACCAGCGATGATTCATAACGCAGTACCTTTGAGAGTCAGGGGCAGGCCAGCGACGGTCAGCACGACGCGCTGACAACGTTCGGCCAAGGCTTGATGCAGCCAACCGGCTTCATCGACATAACGGCGCGTCAGCTCGCCCAGCGGCACGACACCCATGCCGGTCTCGTTGCTGACAAAAATGATTTCACCGGGCAGCGCGGCCAGGCTGTCCAGCAGCGCTTGGCGCTCGGCGTTCAGTTGCTCGGGGGCGTCGAGCATCAGCAGGTTGGTCAGCCACAGGGTCAGGCAATCCACCAGCAGGCATTGCCCGGTGGCGGCGTTTTCCCGCAGCACCCGAGCCAGGGTCAAAGGCTCCTCCACCAGCGCCCACTCGGCCGGCCGCCGGGCGCGGTGCTGGGCGACACGATCGTTCATCTCACCGTCCAGGGGTTGGCTGGTGGCGATGTAGGTCACTGGCAAGCCGGTGTCCGCCGCGAGTTTTTCAGCCAGGCGACTCTTGCCGGAGCGAGCGCCGCCGAGGATCAGTTGCAGCATGGGTCATTACCTTTATTTGGCGGTGTGGCGACTGGCGCCATCGCGAGCAAGCTCGCTCCCACAGTCGATCTGGGGTGTACATGAATTCTGTGCTCATCAGAAATCCAATGTGGGAGCGAGCTTGCTCGCGATGAGGTCTGCCCAGCCACCCTAAACCCCACAAAGCTCACGCAACAATCCAGTATCCAGATGCCGCTCCACCAGATCCGCCAACCGCTCGATGTCCCGCTCGCGCAAGCCGTGGTAATCCACCGTTTGCACATCCGCCAACCCAGCCCAACGCAACAACGCGCTGCTGGCCTGGGGCGACTCGAACAGCCCGTGCAGGTAGGTGGCGTAAATTTGCCCATCGAGGCTCTGGGCACCGTCGCAACGGCCACTCTCCAGGTGCACGGCAGCCTGTTCCAGGGCAGGGCCAGTGGTCACGCCCGCGTGAATCTCATAGCCGCTGACCTCGGCCGCTTCCAAGGCCAGTCGCCCGCGCACATTGCGCAATTGCTTCTCGTGCTCCAGGGTCGTTTCGAAGTCCAGCAGGCCCAGCCCGGCACTGGAGCCCGCCGCGCCTTCCAGCCCCAGCGGGTCGTGGACCTGCTGGCCAAGCATCTGCAAACCGCCGCAGATGCCCAGCAATTTGCCGCCGTAGCGCAGGTGACGATGGATCGCCGTCTCCCAACCGTTGGCCCGCAGGTAGGCCAGGTCGCTGCGCACGCTTTTCGAACCGGGCAGGATGATCAGGTCGGCCGGCGGGATGGGCTGGCCGGGGCCGACGAATTGCAGATCGACCTGAGGGTGCAGGCGCAACGGATCGAAATCGGTGTGGTTGCTGATGCGCGGCAAGACCGGCACCACCACTTTCAGCACCTGCTCGGCCTTGTCGATCTGGCGCTGATCGAGGCCATCCTCGGCTTCCAGGTGCAGATCCATGACGTACGGCAACACGCCGATCACCGGTTTGCCGGTGCGCGCCTCCAGCCAGTCCAGGCCCGGTTGCAGCAAGGCGATGTCGCCACGAAAACGGTTGATGATGAAGCCCTTTACCCGCGCCTGCTCGCTGGGGGAAAGCAACTCCAGCGTGCCGACCAGATGGGCGAACACTCCGCCGCGATTGATATCGGCGATCAGCAGCACCGGGCAGTCCACCGCCTCGGCAAAGCCCATGTTGGCGATGTCACCGGCGCGCAGGTTGATCTCCGCCGGCGAGCCGGCGCCTTCCACCATCACCACCGCATAGGCCGCGCTCAAGCGCGCGTGGGAGGCCAGCACCGCTTGCATCGCGATGGCTTTGTAATCGTGATAAGCCACGGCGTTCATGGTGGTGACGGCACGACCATGGATGATCACCTGGGCGCCGGTGTCGCTGTTGGGCTTGAGCAGCACCGGGTTCATGTCGGTGTGCGGCTCGAGCCCCGCCGCCTGGGCCTGCACCGCCTGGGCCCGGCCGATTTCGCCGCCGTCGGCGGTCACGGCGCTGTTGAGGGCCATGTTCTGCGGCTTGAACGGCACCACGCCCACACCCTGGCGCCTGACCCAGCGGCACAAGGCCGTGACCAGGGTACTTTTGCCGGCATCGGAGGTGGTGCCCTGCACCATCACTGTGGTCATGGGGTGTCCTTGGCGTAGGCCTCGAAGGCTTGTTCGAGGCGCAGGAACTCGCTGTCGTCGGCCGGCAGCCCGAAACGCAGGCTGCTGGTGTTCACGAACAGACGCAGGAGAATGCCGCGATGGGCCATGAAATCGTGAAGCCCCTGGGCGTGTTCGGTGACCAGCCATTGGAACAACCCGCAGCCGCCCTGCGGCTTGAAGCCGTGGCGTTCGAGCAACAACGCCAGGCGTTGGCTGGTGGCTTCGCAGCGTTGACGCTGATCTGCGTGGGCAGCGCTGTCCAGCAGGCACGCCTGGCCCAGCACCCGGGTCGGCCCGCTGACGGCCCACGGCCCGACCTGTTCGGCGAGCAACTTGAGCAAGCGGCGTTCGGCCAATACAAAGCCCAGGCGAACCCCGGCCAGGCCGAAGAACTTGCCGAACGAACGCAGGACGATCAGCCCGACCAGATGGGTGTACGCCGCCAGGCTCAGCGCCGGGGTGACGTCCATGAACGCCTCATCCACCACCAACCAGCCACCGCGCTGGGCCAGGCGGGCATGCCAATCCAGCAAACGCTCGGGCGCCAGGCTCAGGCCCGTGGGGTTGTTCGGATTGACCACCACCAGCACGTCGAGGCTGTCGAGGAAGAAATCCACTTCCGCTTCCAGTACTTCGCGCACGATATAGCCGCTGCGGCGCCAGGCTTCGGCGTGCTCGGCGTAACACGGCGACAAGACGCCGACCTTGCCGCTGCGACGCAGGCGCGGCAACAGCTGGATGGCCATCTGCGAACCGGCCACCGGCAGCACATCCAACGCACCGTAGTAGTCGCAGGCGGCCTGCTCCAAGCCATCATCGGCTTCCGGCAGGCGCGCCCAAGCCCGCTGGGGAATCGCTGGAACGTCGAACGGCCAAGGCGCGAGGCCGCTGGACAAGTCGAGCCAATCGGCCTCGGCAATGCCGTATTGCCGGGCCGCGTTGCGCAAGCGTCCGCCGTGCTCAAGCATAGAACTCAGCTCCCAGGCAGAGAATCAGCAACCACAACCATACCCCGCGCTGGACCAATTGCCAGCCGCGATCAATGGAATCGGCACTCGCCGGTACGCCTTCGCCCAAGGGCGGACGTTGGTGCAGTTCACCGTGGTAAACCGCCGCCCCGCCCAGCTCGACACCCAGCGCTCCGGCCCCGGCGGCCATCACCGGCCCGGCGTTGGGGCTGTCCCAGGTTGGGCCCTGGCTGCGCCAGCACTTGAGCGCCAGGCGGGTTTTGCCGAGTAGCGCGTAGGTCAACGCCACCAGGCGCGCCGGAATGTAGTTGAGTACATCGTCGATCTTGGCCGCCGCCCAGCCGAAGCGCTCGAAGCGTTCGTTGCGATAGCCCCACATGGCGTCGAGGGTATTGCTCAAGCGGTACAGCACCACCCCGGGCGTGCCGGCCACGGCGAACCAGAACAACGCGGCGAACACCGCGTCGCTGCCGTTTTCCAGCACCGACTCGGTGGCGGCGCGGGCCACGGCGGTTTCATCCAGTCCAGCCGTCTCGCGACTGACCAGGTAGCCGACGCGCTGGCGCGCCTGTTCCAGATCACCGCTGCGCAGTGCCCGCGCAACCGGCTCGACATGCTCGCCGAGGCTGCGCAGGCCGAGGGCACAGTACAACGCCAGGATATCCACCAACCAGCCCACCATCGGCGCCCAGGACAGGGCCGTGACGAGCAAGGTCAACGGCACCACAGCGATCACCCAAGCCGTGACCCCGTGGCTGCGCCAGCCACGTCCGCCAGAGTTGAAACGTTGTTCGATGCGATCGGCAAAGCCACCGAACGCCACCAGCGGATGCCAGCGCCGGGGCTCGCCCAACAGCGCATCCAGCGCCACCGCGGCGGCACTGAGCAACGCCACGCTCATGGGCTCACTCCCCAACGGTTTTCATACAGCAGTTCATTGAGCGGACGCGGCTGCGCCCAACCTTCCAGGGCGAGCATCGGCGCTGGGTAAAACCCCTCGACCGGGCCCAGGCAAAGAATCGCCAGCGGCTTGGCCCCGGCGGGCAGGCCCAGCAGGTCGGCCAGGGCCTGAGGTTCGAACAATGACACCCAACCCATCCCCAGCCCTTCGGCGCGGGAGGCCAGCCACAGGTTCTGGATGGCGCAGGACAGCGAGGCCAGGTCCATTTCCGGCAAGGTCCGGCGACCGAAGATGTGCCGCTCGCGATCCTCCATCAACGCCGCCACCAGCACTTCGGCACAGGCGTCGATGCCTTCGACCTTGAGCGTCATGAACTCATCGCTGCGCTCGCCCAAGGCCTCGGCGGTGCGAATGCGTTCCTGCTCCACCAGTTGGCGGATCTGCCCACGCAAGGCGCGGTCGCTGATGCGGATGAATCGCCACGGTTGCATCAGGCCGACGCTCGGGGCCTGGTGCGCGGCTTCCAGCAGACGGCGCAGCAGGGCCGGTTCGACCGTGCCGCCGCTGAAGTGGCGCATGTCACGGCGTTCGGCGATGGCGCGGTAGATGGCGTCGCGTTCGGTCTGGGAGAAAGCGTTATCGGTCATGGCCTTTTCGCGAGCAGGCTCGCTCCCACAGGGTTCAGGTGATCAAATGTGGGAGCGGGCTTGCTCGCGAAGGCGGCCTCAAGGTCAGGCGCAAACAGCGCGGCAATCGCCCTGGGATTGGACGGGAAATAAAAATGCACATAGGAAGCCGTCATCCGCCCTTGCCGGAAAACCGCCTCCGCACCGCGTCCGCCATTGGGGCTATGGCCACGGGCAATCGGTTCGACCTCGGTGCTGGTCAGGGAATGATGATAGGTGTGCCCGCGCAGGTTGCCTTCCGGCAAATCCACCGACTGCAGCGCCAGGGCCGCCAGGCGCTTTTGCATCTGCGCATCGCCGGCCAGCAAACCCAGCAGTTCGGCACGCACGCCGTCGACATCGGTCAATGAATCGAGCAGATACAACATGCCGCCGCATTCGGCGAGTAACGGCTTGTCGGCGGCGTGGTGGGCACGGATCGCGGCCAGCATCGGCGTGTTCCGGGCCAGCGCAACGTGGTGCAGCTCCGGATAACCGCCAGGCAGATAAAGGCTGTCCGCCTCGGGCAGTTCGGTGTCATGGATCGGTGAAAAAAAGCTCAACTGCGCACCCATGGCCCGCAGCAGATCAAGGCTTGCGCCATAGGTGAAGGCGAACGCTTCGTCACGGGCCACGGCGATGCGCACTCCGGCGAGCCACGGCTCAACGGCAATCACCTGCGGCGCGGCGAATTCCACCGCAGGCGGCAGCGCCACTTCGCAACTACCGGCCAAGGCATCGGCCGCCGCGTCGAGGCGCAGGTCGAGATCGTTCAATTCACTGGCCTGGACCAACCCGAGATGACGGCTGGGCAATTCGATGCCGGTTTCCCGGGACAATGCGCCGTACCAGCGCAGGCCTTCGGTCAGGCTGCCTTCGAGCAATTGCGCGTGACGCAAGGTGCCGACCCGGTTGGCCAAGACCCCGGCGAATGGCAGGTCCGGTTGATAACGGGCCAGGCCCAGGGCCAAAGCACCGAAGGTCTGGGCCATGGCCGTGCCGTCGATCACCGCCAGCACCGGTACGCCAAAATGCCGCGCCAGGTCGGCGCTGGACGGGGTGCCGTCGAACAGCCCCATCACTCCTTCGATCAGGATCAGGTCCGCTTCGGCGGCAGCTTCCCACAACAGCCGGCGACTTTCCTGCTCGCCGACCATCCACATGTCCAATTGATAGACCGGCGCGCCGCTGGCCCGTTCCAGGATCATCGGATCGAGGAAGTCCGGGCCGCACTTGAAGACGCGCACCTGGCGTCCCTGGTTGCGATGCAAGCGGGCCAGCGCCGCGGTGACGGTGGTCTTGCCTTGTCCCGAGGCCGGCGCGGCGATCAACACCGCCGGACAGTGGCGGCTTGCCAGGCAAGGGTCACTCACAGTTCGACGCCTTTCTGCGCCTTGATACCCGCCTGGAACGCGTGCTTGATCATGCCCATTTCAGTCACGGTGTCGGCCAGCTCGATCATCTCCGGCTTGGCGCCGCGACCGGTCACCACCACATGCTGCATCGGCGGACGCGCCTGCAGATCGCTGAGCACCTGATCGAGGTCGAGGTAACCGTGCTTGAGGGCGATATTCAATTCGTCGAGCACCACCAGGCCGATGGACGGATCGCTGAGCAACTGACGCGATACGGCCCAGGCGGCTTCGGCGGCGGCGATGTCGCGCTGGCGGTCCTGGGTTTCCCAGGTGAAGCCTTCACCCATGACATGAAAACGCACCTGCTCCGGGAAGCGGCGAAAGAACAGCTCTTCGCCGGTGCTGTTGCGCCCCTTGATGAACTGCACCACACCGCATTGCATGCCATGGCCCATGGACCGTGCCAGCATGCCGAACGCCGAGCTGCTCTTGCCCTTGCCATTACCGGTCAGCACCAGCAGCAAGCCGCATTCATTCGGCGAGTTGGCGATGCGCTCGTCGATCACGGCTTTCTTGCGCTGCATGCGCGCCAGGTGGCGTTCGTCGCGATCAGGGGTGTCGGTCATGGGGAGCTCTCCGTTGGGATTGGATAACGGCGGGCGGGGCACAAAAAAAGACGGCAGCAAGCCTGGCATCGCCCACCGTGATGCCGTTGGATGAATCAGGCCGGTCTCCGGGCTCATGAGCGGCGTGGCGCCGGGCTGCGCGCCTTCCCATGTCATGCGACACAGTGGTTAGTGGCCTGTGTGGCGAGTTCTGTCAGTCAACTTCGGCGTCAGAAGTCCATATCCTGCGTTGCTGCTCCTCGCCATAGCGGGCTATGACTCGTCACAGCGCCTTGGCTATGGACTTCTGACATCCGAACTTGAACTGACGAACTCACCACACAGGCCACAGAGCACAGCGTTGACTCATTTACCGTTGCGGGGGCAGCGCCGGGTTCGTATGCACTCACCGGCTTCCCTGTTTCACTCTGTCGACCAAACGGCCACAGAGCACCTGAAACAAGCGGCGAAGGTTAGAGGGTTGGGGGTGGAGCGTCAATTAAAGCCGCCTGTCGGGGGTGCTCATGGGCACCGATCAATAAAATGACGTCAATCTTGTGTGATCCTGCGGCAAGTGATATCAAAGCGACATTACAACCCGATATCACAAGAACAAGAGGGCAAAACATGCAAGGCATGCTCATCAGCAATCCAAAACTGGAATTCCTGCGCCCGGTGCTGGAACGTTGGTTTGATTGCATCGACCGCTACAACGCAGTGCGCGGCGATAACGACACCCCCTACTGGTTCGATGAACGGGCCAATCTCAGCTTGCTGTCGGCCGCCGCCTGGATGGCCGAGATGGTCACACTGCAGAACGCGCCGACCCGCAAGCAGAATGAAGAAGGCGAACGCAACGTCAGCGCCGACCTGTTCATCGCCAGCACCGATGAGCGGGCCTTCATCCAGGCCACCCAACGCTGGCCCAAGGTCAACAACCTGAACCTGACCCAACCGCTGTTGGAAGCCACCAGCGATGCCAAGCGCATCAGCTACGCCAGCGACCTGAAGCTGGGCTGCCTGTTCGTCTCGCCGCAAAAGGCCCAGCAGAGCGCTACGCCCGAAGAACTGCAGGACATGATCGACGACTTGCAGAAGGAAAACACCTGTGCCGTGGCCTGGTACTTCCCCTATGCCTATCGCAAGTTGCGCAACGAGGCCGGCCAATACCATCCAGGCATTGCCGTACTGTTCAAACAGGCCCATGGCTGAATCATTCCACGCAAAAACTGTGGGAGCGGGCTTGCTCGCGAATGCGGTGTACCAAATGACATATTAGTCAACTGGCACGCCGCATTCGCGAGCAAGCCCGCTCCCACAAGGTTTGGCCTGGCAGACTGGCCCACCCGCAGTTGAACCATCACGCGTCTACGCTTCTCTATGAATAACTCCATGCATTCATAGGGAAGCCAGCATGCTCAAGCCACCTCATCTCCTGATTGTCGCCCTCGCCGCAGGGCTTACCGCCTGCGGCGAGTCGTCCACCCTGCAGGTGTCCGACGGCACCGGCCCGGCACCGAAACTGCCTGAACCGAACAAGACCCTGGTCCCCACCGTCAACATCGCCGAAGCCGTCGGCTGGCCGCAAGGCGCCAAGCCAACCCCGGCCCAGGGCCTGCAAGTGGGCGCGTTCGCCGAAGGCCTGGACCATCCGCGCTGGCTTTACGTGCTACCCAATGGCGATGTGCTGGTGGCCGAAACCAACGCCCCGCCCAAGCCTGACGATAGCAAGGGCATCCGCGGCTGGGTGATGAAAAAGGTCATGGGCCGCGCCGGTGCCGGCGTGCCCAGCCCCAACCGCATCACGCTATTACGTGACGCCAACCACGATGGCATCGCCGAAACCCGTACGGTGTTCCTGGAAAACCTCAATTCGCCGTTCGGCATGACCCTGGTGGGCAATGACCTGTACGTGGCCGACACCGACCGACTGATCCGCTTCCCCTACAAGGACGGTGACACACAGATCAAGGCGCAGCCGACCAAGGTCGTCGACCTGCCGGGCGGCACCCTCAACCATCACTGGACCAAGAACGTGATCGCCAGCCGTGACGGCAGCAAGCTGTACGTCACCACCGGTTCGAACAGCAACGTCGCGGAAAATGGCATGGAGGCCGAAGAAGGTCGCGCCGCCATTTGGGAAGTGGACCGGGCCAGCGGCAATCACCGGATCTTCGCCTCAGGCCTGCGCAACCCCAACGGCCTGGCCTGGGAACCCCGCAGCGGGGCCCTGTGGACGGCGGTGAACGAACGGGATGAGATCGGTAGCGACCTGGTGCCGGACTACATCACCTCGGTCAAGGACGGCGCATTCTATGGCTGGCCCTACAGTTACTACGGACAGCACGTCGATACTCGGGTCGAACCACAGAACCCGGCCCTGGTGGCCAAGGCCATCGCCCCGGACTACGCCGTCGGCCCCCACACCGCCTCACTGGGCCTGACCTTCGCCGAAGGCAGCACCCTGCCTGCACCGTTTACCGAAGGGGCTTTCGTCGGTCAGCACGGCTCTTGGAACCGTAAGCCCCACAGTGGCTATAAAGTGATTTTCGTACCGTTCAACGGCGGCAAACCCGTGGGGCAACCGGTGGATGTGCTGACCGGCTTCCTGAACGCCGACGAAAAAGCCCAGGGCCGGCCGGTGGGCGTGGTCATCGACAAGCAGGGTGGTTTGTTGGTGGCTGATGATGTGGGGAACAAGATCTGGCGGGTATCGGGTCAATAACCCACCACTGAAGACTTGTAGAACCCTGTGGCGAGGAAGCTTGCTCCCGCTGGGCTGCGAAGCAGCCCTTGGGTTCTGACGGTTGCTGCGCAACCGAGCGGGAGCAAGCTCCCTCGCCACAAAAGCTTTCCAGCGGCACAGAAATCGAGGGTCAGGGATTACGCGCCAGATGCTCCGGCTGCAACACACGCTTGGCGCCCAGGTAAGCCTTCTGCCAATAGGCCTTGGACAGGCTGTCGAGCTTGACCGTGCCGCCCGTGGCCGGCGCGTGGACGAAGCGCCCCTCGCCGACATAGATCCCGGCATGGCTGACCTGAGAGCCGCCGTTGGTGGCGAAGAAAATCAAATCGCCGGTCTGCAAGGCATTCTTGCCGACATCCGGCGCGCGCATGCCGATCATCTCGCGCGTGGAGCGCGGCAGGGAAATACCGGCGGCGTCGCGGTACACATAACCGATCAAGCCACTGCAATCGAAGCCCGAATCCGGTGTATTGCCGCCCCAGCGGTACGGCGTCCCCACCAGGCCCAACGCCCGGAACAGGACGTCTTCGGCGGCCGGGGAAAAGGATTGCGAGGGGGCAAAGACCACCGGGGCCCGCACCACAGGCGCTGGCGGCGGGGTACGGCTGGCGCACGCACTGAGCAGTGCGGCGAGGAAGATGAGCGCGAGGCGGGCCGACGTCGACATATGCAGAACAATCCTGATCTGGATGCGGCTTTTCTGCCGTGGGCATGAAAACAAATCCGCCTGCGTAGTACGCAGGCGGATTGCCATCAATCAATGATCAAGGATTCTAGCGGCTATGTGGCAAACTTCAAGTAAGACTTTAAGTTTGCCTTACAAACTGTGTGCTTACTTGCGAGCAGTAACCACAGTCGGTGCCATGGCGAGGGCGCGCTTGGCTTCGATGAAGGTCTTGCTCCAGTAGCTGTCGCCCAGGCTGTCGATGCGCACGCCACCGCTGCGGCGGCTGCTGGAATGGATGAACTGGTTGTCGCCCAGGTAGATTCCGGCATGACTGACGCGACCGCGACGACCGTTGGTGCTGAAGAACAGCAGGTCACCGGGCTCCAGCTGATTGCGCGCTACCAGTGGGGCGTTCACGTTGATCATTTCGCGAGTGGAGCGCGGCAGGTTCATGCCAGCCTCTTCGCGGAACAGATAACCGATGAAACCGCTGCAATCGAAGCCGGCTTCGGAAGTACCGCCAAAACGGTAGCGGGTACCGATCAACGACATGCCACGTTCCAGGATGCTGTCAGCCAGTACTGGAAGCTGGTAAGGCTTGCTGCCGGCGAAGGCTGCGAGCTCTTTGTCGGAGGCCATTTCTTCCTGGAATGCAACGGAGGAAGACTGGGCGGTAACGGAATTCTGGACCTGTGGTTGTGGCGCTTGCTGGGACACTGGAGAGTGGGCAGCGCAACCGAACAACAGGGTAACGAGTGCGAGAGGCACGAGGGGTGCGAAGCGATTTAGCATGGGCACGACCGTGGCTGAAGTAGTAAAGATGGCGAGACTATGCCTTCTATCAACCTCATTTGCAAATTCAATCGATGCAAATGTGACTTCTCGGTTTTACGTTTACATCTAAGCGCTTAAGCCCATTTTGAACGTCACGCAGCCTGCAACCCAGCAGGACCGCGGGTTTCGCCGTGTCCAGAACAGGCCATGAGCCACTACTTACAACGGTTCTACCAGCCCAAGGTTTCTTTCAAAAAAGGAATAGTCAGCTTGCGCTGGGCCTGGAGCGAGGCTTGGTCGAGGCGCTCGAGCAGCTCGAACAATGCGCTCATGCTGCGGGTGCCACGGGTGAGGATGAAATGCCCGACTTCGTCGGTCAGGTGCAGGCCACGGCGGGAAGCACGCAGCTGCAAGGCACGGAGTTTGTCTTCGTCGGACAACGGGCGCATCTGGAAAATCAGCGCCAGGGTGAGACGGGATTTGAGATCCGCCAGTTTCACCGGCAGCTCCCGAGGCGACGTCGAGGCGGCGATCAACAAACGCCGACCGCTGTCGCGCAGCCGATTGAACAGATGAAACAGCGCCTCTTCCCAGTCAGCCTTGCCGGCCACGGCCTGGAGATCGTCCAGGCAGACCAGTTCGTACTGCTCAAGGTTGTCGAGGATTTCAACGCCGCGATCGAGCAACTCGGCCAACGGCAGGTAAACGGCAGGCTCGCCCAATTGCTCGAACCGCAGGCACGCGGCCTGCAACAGGTGCGTGCGCCCTACCCCGTCCTTGCCCCACAGGTAGATCAGGCTTTCGGTCCAGCCGGCGTCGGCTTCGCAAAGCCGCTCGACATAGCCGAGTGCAGCGGCATTGGCGCCTGGGTAGTAGTTGATGAAGGTGGCGTCATCACGCAGACGCACACCTAGGGGCAGCTGAATCGGTTTCATGCTGACTGAACAGTTCCAAGGGAACCGTTAGTGGCCTCTGTGTAAAGTTCGCAAAGTTTATACCCGTGACACGGACCGCACAATGCGCCGGACCACGAGCAAAATCAAAGGTTTGCAGCGGCAAGGGCGCGGAGCGTCAGTTTCCCTGACACCCCGCCGGTCATTAACCCTACAGATCAGGGTCTTCAGCGCCGCTGTAAATGTCCGAATCCTTGTACAGATCGTGCATATGCCGCACCAGCACCATGATCACCGCCGCCACCGGCAGCGCCAGCAGGATCCCGGTGAAACCGAACAACTCGCCGCCGGCCAGGATCGCAAAGATCACCGCCACGGGATGCAGGCCAATGCGGTCGCCCACCAACAGCGGCGTCAGCACCATGCCCTCCAAGGCCTGCCCGACCATGAACACCGCCACGATGCCGACCATCGGGTACAAGTCGCCGCCGAACTGGAACAACCCGGCGATCAACGCCGCGCCGATCCCAATCACAAAGCCCATGTACGGCACGATGGCCGCCAGCCCGGCGATCAAGCCGATCAACAGCCCCAGCTCCAACCCCACCAGCATCAAGCCGGCCGCGTAGATGAAGCCCAGGGCCACCATCACCAGCAACTGCCCCCGCACGAACGCCCCCAACACTTCATGGCACTCGCCGGTCAGGGTCATGATGCGTTCTTCGCGCTGACGCGGCAGCAGGCTGCGGATCTTGGCCATCATCAGATCCCAGTCCCGCAGCAGATAGAAAGCCACCACCGGGATCAGCACCAGGTTCGCCAGCCAGCCGATCAACGCCAGGCCCGAGGCCGTGGCCTGGCTCAACACCACGCCAACGATGTCGGTCGTCTGGCCCATGTGCTCGCTGATGGCGGCCTTGACCTTGTCGAACTTCCAGAAACCGTCGGCCAAGCCCAATTTCGACTGCACCCACGGCATCGCGCTGTGCTGCAACCAATCGAGCATCTGCGGTGCCAATTCGTACAGGCGCACCAGTTGCTTGGCGAGCATCGGTATCAGCACCAGTAACAGGGCACTCACAATCAGTGTGAACAGCGCAAACACCGTCACCACGCCCCAGGTCCGCGACAGGCCGAGTTTTTCCAGGCGATCCACGACAGGGTCGAACAGATAGGCCAACAGCAGCGCAACCAGGAACGGTGTGAGGATCGGATGCAGCAAATAGATAAGGGCGAACAGCAGGGCAACCCCACCCAACCAGAACCAACGCCGCGTATCGCCCATGAACCACTCCTAGCTATATAAAGAAAGACAACCTACCAGCGGAACCGCAAATTGGCGGCCGGTGCTGGCGCAGGTGCTGCAACCGGGGCCGAGCCATCGGCGGCGGGCGGCGCGACCGGTACCGGCGCGATGGCCTCCCCGGCTGGAACCTCCTGCAGTTTTGCCAGGGCCAACTGCGCCTTCAATTGTTCGGCGCTGCCGTTGACCCGATAGACGATCCGGTCCCCTTCGACCCGCTGCAACTGCCCTGCGAATGGTTCGAGCAAACGCCCCAGCGCCGCGTAGCGCTCCAGGTTCATGCCCTGCACTTCCAGCAGTTGTTCCGTGGCCACCCCCGGCTTGGCGACGAAGCGCGGCGCCAGGCGCTGGCTCACTGCGAGCATGACCGCATCGGCCAAAGCCGAAGGATCGGCGCCCTGGGCAGTACCCTGCTCACGCTGGTCCCCCAGCCATAGGCGCCAGGTACCGTGCCACTGGCCGCCTTCTTCCTTCGCATGGACCGCCAGCAAGGCGTCCGCCGCGTAGCGTTCCGACGCATCGCGCAGAGGCGCCGGGTCGCTGCCTTCCAGGTTCGGCGCGGTGGCGACGATTTGCTCGCTCAGATCCGCCAGCGGCAGGTGCAAAGCCAGGCCCCGATGCTGCGCGGCACGCCGCAGCGACGTGGCGCTGGCTTGGCCATCGCCCACCAGGCTGGAGCCCTCGGCCGAATCGTTCAGCCACCAGCCCAGGATCGATGGCCGGTTCGCGCTCCAGAGCGACAAGCCTGCCGAGCGCAATGCCCGGTCGGTGCTCGCCGGGTCGAAATCCACCTTGAGGCTTTCCGGCGGGCCGGCGTCGTAGCCATATTGAAGAATGATCTGTTGCGGATCCTGGCGGATGGCCGCCAAGCCGGGACTCTGGGCCGCCTTGGCATCGCCGGTCAGGCGCAGCACCAGCGTATCCAGGGCGCGCAACGTCGCCTGGTTGCGCTCCTCCGGCGTCTGGCTGGTGACCGGTTCGAGCACTTGATAGAGGCCGCTGACGGTTTCGGCATGGCTCGCCAGGCTGATCAGCGACAAGCAGCCCACGGACAAGAATTTGAACAAACGCATGGAAGATTCCCGGACATAACGGCTGGAACAGGCCGTGTGAAGAAGATTGAGCATGGCTGAGACCACAGCACCCGGCAAAACATTCACACGCCCGGTGGAAGTTTCGCACGGTCATCACCATAACCGGTTACCGCTACACCTTATACAGAGGCGTTGCGCAGTACCAATATAAGAAATATCGGTTTTTTTCCGCGGATATGTCCCTGCCCGTCGGCGCGAGGATGGCCGCTGCCCCTCAAGCCTGATAAAATCGCGCGCCTTCGCAGACCGGCAACGGCCGGGCCCCCGGAATAATTCGTACAACGGTTATTCAATGGCCCTGGCGGTCGGTCGTTACCCAGAAATCCCCCCTAAAGGCCTGGATCATGAGCAAGCAACCCTCCCTGAGCTACAAGGACGCCGGTGTAGACATCGACGCCGGTGAAGCATTGGTCGAACGCATCAAGAGCGTCGCCAAGCGCACTGCGCGCCCGGAAGTCATGGGCGGCCTGGGCGGTTTCGGCGCCCTCTGCGAGATCCCGGCCGGCTACAAGCAACCGGTCCTGGTCTCGGGCACCGATGGCGTCGGCACCAAGCTGCGCCTGGCCCTGAACCTGAACAAGCACGACAGCATCGGCATCGACCTGGTGGCCATGTGCGTGAACGACCTGGTGGTGTGCGGTGCCGAGCCACTGTTCTTCCTTGACTACTACGCCACTGGCAAACTGAACGTCGACACCGCTGCCCAGGTCGTGACCGGCATCGGCGCCGGCTGCGAACTGGCCGGCTGCTCCCTGGTCGGCGGCGAAACCGCCGAAATGCCAGGCATGTACGAAGGCGAAGACTACGACCTGGCCGGCTTCTGCGTCGGCGTCGTGGAGAAAGCCGAGATCATCGACGGCTCGAAAGTCGCCGCTGGCGATGCCCTGCTCGCCCTGCCTTCTTCCGGCCCGCATTCCAACGGCTACTCGCTGATCCGCAAGATCATCGAAGTCTCGGGTGCCGACATTGAAAACACCCAGCTCGACGGCAAGCCACTGGCAGACCTGCTGATGGCCCCGACCCGCATCTACGTCAAGCCGCTGCTCAAGCTGATCAAGGACACCGGTGCCGTCAAGGCCATGGCCCACATCACCGGTGGTGGCCTGCTGGACAACATCCCGCGCGTGCTGCCAAAAGGCGCCCAGGCCGTGGTCGACGTGGCGAGCTGGACCCGCCCTGCGGTATTCGACTGGCTGCAAGAGAAAGGCAATGTCGATGAAACCGAAATGCACCGCGTGCTGAACTGCGGCGTGGGCATGGTCATCTGCGTGGCCCAGGAGCACGTCGAGACCGCCCTGAACGTCCTGCGTGAAGCCGGCGAACAGCCTTGGGTCATCGGCCAGATCGCCACCGCGGCCGAAGGCGCCGCACAGGTCGAGCTGAAAAACCTTAAGGCACACTGATGTCCGCAACCTGTGACGTGGTGGTGCTGCTGTCCGGCACCGGCAGTAACTTGCAGGCCTTGATCGACAGCACGCGGACCGGCGACAGCCCGGTCCGTATCCGTGCGGTGATTTCCAACCGCGCCGATGCCTACGGCCTGCAACGCGCCAGGGACGCGGGCATCGACACCCGCGTCCTGGATCACAAGGCGTTCGAGGGCCGTGAAGCCTTCGACGCCGCGCTGATCGAACAGATCGACACCTTCAATCCGCAACTGGTCGTGCTGGCTGGCTTCATGCGCATCCTCAGCGCAGGCTTCGTGCGTCACTACCAGGGCCGCCTGTTCAATATCCACCCCTCGCTGCTGCCCAAATACAAAGGGTTACATACTCACCAGCGCGCGCTGGAGGCCGGAGACACGGAGCACGGCTGCTCCGTGCACTTTGTCACCGAGGAACTCGATGGCGGACCACTGGTCGTACAGGCAGTAATACCGGTAGAGTTGCACGACACGCCGCAAAGTCTGGCGCAACGGGTTCACGCCCGCGAGCACCAGATCTACCCAATGGCCGTGCGTTGGTTTGCCGAAGGAAGGCTGACCCTCGACGATCGCGGTGCCTCACTGGACGGCCAGTTGCTCGCCGCCAGCGGCCATTTGATTCGATACTAGGAGATTTTATGCGTCGCGCCCTGCTCTTCGCTTGCGCTCTGCTTGCCTTGCCCCTGGCACAGGCCGCAGAACTTCAACCGTTCTCCGCCAGCTACACCGCCGACTGGAAACAGTTGCCCATGAGCGGCACCGCCGAGCGCAACCTGACCAAGGAGGCCAACGGCACCTGGAAGCTGAGCTTCAAGGCTTCGATGATGATCGCCAGCCTGACCGAAGAAAGCACCCTGACCCTGGACAAGGACACCCTGCTGCCACAGTCCTACCACTTCGAACGGGGTGGCCTGGGCAAGGCCAAGAAGGCCGACCTGGACTTCGACTGGAACACCAAGATGGTCACCGGCACCGATCGCGGTGACGCGGTCAAGCTGCCGCTCAACCGCGGCATGGTCGATAAATCCACTTACCAGTTGGCCCTGCAGCATGACGTGGCGGCTGGCAAGAAAAGCATGAGCTATCAGGTCGTGGATGATGGCGAAGTCGATACCTACGACTTCCGTGTCCTGGGCTCGGAGAAGGTCGACACCAAGGCCGGACAGATCGATGCGATCAAGGTCGAGCGCGTGCGCGACCCGACACAAAGCAAGCGCATCACCGTGCTCTGGTTCGCCAAGGACTGGGATTACCTGCTGGTGCGCCTGCAACAGGTCGAGACCGACGGCAAGGAGTACAACATCATGCTCCAGGACGGCACGGTCAACGGCAAGGCTGTGAAAGGCAGCTGATCCACACTGATATCAAGAAGCCCCGCACCTGCGGGGCTTCTTTTTGACCAAACTTTCATGAATGCCTAGATGCCCTGGTGGGCTATGTGGGAGCGAGCTTGCTCGCGATAGCAGCGTGTCAGTCGCCATGTTTGTCGCTGATCTACCGCCATCGCGAGCAAGCTCGCTCCCACAGGATGTGTCTTCATGGAGAATGCCTCCTTCAACATGAAATCTTCTTCATGAATAACACCTGCGACCGAATGCCGCGCACCACCTGGCCTGCAGGATTGTTGCACTTTCCATGAAAACTTCTTAACGAACCGGGGCATTTACTTAGCACGCTATCAAAATCTATAACAAAGTCCTGCACACGCCTTGCTGCAGATAACAGAGATTGGAGCTTGCAAGATGACTGTGAAAGTAACTGAACGCGACGACGCCCATATGTCCCACGAAGGCATTGCCGCCGGTATCCGAATCTGGGACGTGCATCAACAGGATCTGCTGGTGGGCATGTTCCACTCCGAAACGGACGCCCACAGCTACAAGGCTGAGCTGGAGCGCGAGGAACGACTGCGCTCGCGTGAAATGGCAGAATCCTGAACGATAAAAAACCTGTGGGAGCGGGCTTGCTCGCGAAAGCAGAGGGTCAGTCGACATCATCGTTACCTGACCCACCGCATTCGCGAGCAAGCCCGCTCCCACATTAAGTTTTGCATTTGGCTCAGCAGTATTGCGTCCGGCTTACCACATCAAATCATCAGGAATCTGATACGCCGCGTACGGATCATCGGCATCCACTTCTTCGGTCTGGGTGTTGAGCTGGACGATGCGCTTGGGGTCGCGTTCCTGGATCTTCAGGGCGGCCTCGCGCGGGATCACTTCGTAACCGCCGGCGTGGTGGACGATCGCCAGGGAGCCACTGCTCAACTTGTTGCGCATCAGCGTATTGACCGAGATGCGCTTGACCTTCTTGTCGTCGACGAAGTTGTAATAATCCTCAGTGGTCAGCTTCGGCAGGCGCGAGACTTCGATCAATTGCTTGATCTGCGCGGCCCGGGCCTTCTGCTCGACCTTTTCCTGCTGCTGCCGGTTGAGTTCCTGGTCGCGCTTGACCTTTTCGGCCATGGCTTCCTGGGCGGCGCGCTGCTGGGAATCATCCAGTTCGATCTGGCCTTTGTGGGCCAGGCGCTGCTGCTTCTGTTTCTCTTTGCCGACCTGCTTGGCCTGCTTTTGGTTGACCAGCCCTGCTTTGAGCAACTGGTCGCGAAGGGAAAGGCTCATGGTGCTTACTCACTTAGGCAACGGCCTCAGCCACAGCTGGGCAAATTCTTTTCCTGACGTTTGGCTTCGCCCCACAAGGCGTCCAACTCTTCGAGGGTGCAATCTTCTATGGGACGGTGGGTGTCGCGCAATGCCTGTTCGATAAATCGGAACCGTCGCTCGAACTTCCCGTTGGCGTCGCGCAGCGCGGTTTCCGGGTCGACCTTGAGGTGGCGAGCCAGGTTCACCACGCTGAACAGCAGATCGCCGATCTCGTCGCTGATAGCCACCGGATCGTTGTCAGCCATGGCTTCGAGGACTTCGTCCAGTTCCTCGCGGACTTTGTCGAGCACCGGCAACGGACCTGGCCAGTCGAAACCGACCTGGCCGGCACGCTTTTGCAGCTTCGCCGAGCGGGACAACGCCGGCAGCGCCCCCGGTACATCGTCGAGCAGCGACAATTGCTCGGGCGCCGAGGCTTTCTCGGCCCGTTCCTCAGCCTTGATCTCTTCCCAGCGATGCTTGACCTGTTCTTCACTCAGGCGCGGGATGTCCACCGGGGCATAAAGGTCACCGGTAGGAAACACATGGGGATGGCGGCGGATCAGCTTGCGGGTGATGCTGTCGACCACGCCGGCGAATTCGAAGCGGTTTTCTTCCCGGGCCAACTGGCTGTAGTACACCACCTGGAACAACAGGTCGCCCAACTCGCCCTGCAGGTGATCGAAATCGCCGCGCTCGATCGCATCGGCCACCTCGTAGGCTTCTTCAAGCGTATGAGGAACGATGGTGGCGTAGGTTTGCTTGATGTCCCACGGGCAGCCGTACTGCGGGTCCCGCAAGCGGTTCATCAGGTGGAGCAGGTCTTCAAGGCTGTACATTAAATCGTCTCATCACACAAACCCTGTGGGAGCGGGCTTGCTCGCGAAAGCGGCGTATCAGACAACATTAATGTCGACTGACACATCGTCTTCGCGAGCAAGCCCGCTCCCACAATTAGTTATGGGATCACCCCGGCGTCCGGTTACGCCGGGTCTCGATGATGTTCGGCAACTGGGAGATCCGCCCCAGCAACCGCCCCAGCGCATCCAGCCCCGGAATCTCGATGGTCAGGGACATCAGCGCGGTGTTGTCTTCCTTGTTCGAACGGGTATTGACCGCCAGCACGTTGATCCGCTCGTTCAGCAACACCTGGGACACGTCACGCAGCAGACCGGAGCGGTCGTAGGCGCGGATGACGATGTCCACCGGGTAGGTGAGCACCGGCACCGGCCCCCAACTGACCTGGATGATCCGCTCCGGCTCGCGACCGGCCAGTTGCAGCACCGAGGCACAGTCCTGGCGGTGAATGCTCACACCGCGGCCCTGGGTGATGTAGCCGACGATCGCATCCCCCGGCAATGGCTGGCAGCAGCCGGCCATCTGGGTCATCAGGTTGCCCACGCCCTGGATCTGGATATCGCCGCGCTTGCCCGGTTTGTAACCGGTGGCCTTGCGCGGGATCAGCTCCAGTTGCTCGTTGCCACGCTCCGGCTCCACCAGTTGCTGGGCCAGGTTGACCAACTGCGCCAGGCGCAGATCGCCGGCACCGAGGGCGGCAAACATGTCCTCGGCGGTTTTCATGTTGGCTTTTTCGGCCAGTTTGTCGAAGTCCACCTGCGGCAGCCCCAGGCGCCCGAGTTCACGCTCGAGCAGGGTTTTGCCGGCGGCGACGTTCTGGTCGCGGGCCTGTAGCTTGAACCAGTGGACGATTTTCGCCCGCGCCCGGGATGTGGTGATGTAGCCCAGGTTCGGGTTCAGCCAGTCGCGGCTCGGCGTACCGTGCTTGCTGGTGATGATTTCGACCTGCTCACCGGTCTGCAGGCTGTAGTTGAGCGGCACGATCCGCCCGTTGATCTTGGCACCACGGCAATTGTGGCCGATCTCGGTGTGGACCCGGTAGGCGAAGTCCAGCGGTGTCGCGCCCTTGGGCAGATCGATCGCGTGGCCGTCGGGGGTGAAGATATAGACCCGGTCCGGTTCGATGTCGACGCGCAGCTGTTCGGCCAGGCCGCCGATGTCACCCAGTTCCTCATGCCACTCGAGCACCTGGCGCAGCCAGGAAATTTTCTCTTCGTAGTGGTTGGACCCGGACTTGACGTCGGTGCCCTTGTATTTCCAGTGGGCACAGACCCCCAGCTCGGCTTCCTCGTGCATGGCATGGGTGCGGATCTGCACTTCCAGCACCTTGCCCTCGGGGCCGATCACCGCGGTGTGCAACGAGCGATAGCCGTTCTCCTTGGGGTTGGCGATGTAGTCGTCGAACTCCTTCGGAATGTGCCGCCACAAGGTGTGGACGATCCCCAGCGCGGTGTAGCAGTCGCGCATTTCCGGGACCAGCACACGAACGGCGCGAACGTCGTAGATCTGGCTGAATTCCAGGCCCTTGCGCTGCATTTTTCGCCAGATCGAGTAGATGTGCTTGGCCCGACCACTGATGTCGGCTTCCACGCCGGTGGCCTGCAACTCTTCGCGTAACTGGGTCATCACATCGGTGATGAAGCGCTCGCGATCCAGGCGCCGCTCATGCAACAGCTTGGCGATCTGCTTGTATTGGTCGGGCTCCAGGTAACGGAAGGACAGGTCCTCCAGCTCCCACTTGATGTGACCGATGCCAAGACGATGGGCCAGAGGTGCATAGATGTCGAACACCTCCCGGGCGACGCGATTGCGCTTTTCGTCATCGGCGGACTTCACGGCGCGGATCGCGCAGGTGCGCTCGGCCAGCTTGATCAGCGCGACGCGCACGTCGTCGACCATCGCCACCAGCATCTTGCGCAGGTTTTCCACCTGGCCCTGGGTGCCCAACACCATGGATTGGCGCGGGCTGAGGCTGGCGCTGATAGCGGCCATGCGCAGCACGCCGTCGATCAGCTTGGCCACCACGGTGCCGAAGCGCTGGCTGACCACCGGTAGCTGGATCTGCCCTTCGCGCACGCCGCGGTACAGCACCGCCGCCACCAGGGAGTCCTGGTCGAGCTTGAGGTCAGCGAGAATTTCGGCGATCTCCAGGCCCGTCTGGAAACTCGAGGTGCCTTCGGACCACAGGTTCTTCGCCGCGTTATGTTGCTGCTCCGCCTCGCGAGCGAACTCGCAGGCGGCCTTCAAGGCTTCGCGATCCAGTGCCATGTCGACGCTGACCGCATGATCGAGCCAAGCCTCGAGATTGATACTGCCGTCGGTGTTGATCGGCTGGTGTGCTCTCACCTGTACCATCTTTGCTTACCTTCCCTACGACGCAGATTCAATGCGTCAACTTCGCTGACCTTCGCTGCCCGTGTTTCCGCCCAGGGCTGTGGCGGGTTGGCACGAACGGGTCAGTCGGACAAGCCATCCTGGCTCGCTTCAAATAACGCCATGGCCTCGACATGCGCCGTTTGAGGAAACATATCGAGAATCCCGGCACGTTTTAACCGGTAGCCCTGCTTGATCAGTTCGACCGTATCCCGGGCCAAAGTTGCCGGGTTGCACGATACATAAACCAACCGTTTGGCCCCCAGGGACGACAGCTTGCGCACCACCTCGAAAGCACCGTCACGGGGTGGGTCCAAGAGTACCGCAGAAAAGCCTTCACCGATCCATTCGGCATCAGCCAGAGGCTGGGATAAATCGGCCTGAAAAAAGGCAGTGTTATTCAAATTGTTGCTGACTGCATTGGCCGCCGCACGGTCCACCATGGCTTGCACGCCTTCCACGGCCACCACTTGGCGCACGCTTTTGGCCAGCGGCAAGGCAAAATTGCCCAGGCCGCAGAACAGGTCCAGCACCCGCTCCTCGGAACGCGGCGCCAGCCATTGCAGGGCCTGGGCGATCATCGCCTCGTTGACCCCGGCGTTCACCTGGATGAAATCCCCGGGCCGGTACGCCAGCTCAAGGTCCCAGGCATCCAGGCGAAAGCCCAAGGCCTGTCCGGGTTCGACCGGTTGCGGCTCACCTTCACCGTGCAACCACAACTGGGCTTCATGAAACGCGCAGAAATCCTTGAGAATGGTCAGGTCGGCCTCCGACAGCGGCGCCATGTGGCGCAGCAATACCGCAAGGGACGAGCCGGCGAACAATTCCACATGGCCCAGGGCCTGGGGTTTGCTCAAGCGTCGAAGCATCTCCGGCAAGCGATTCATGATCGACTGCAAGGGCTGTACCAGCACCGGACAATCGCCAATGGCGACGATGTCCTGGCTGCCGACAGCACGGAATCCCACTTCGAGTTTTTTCGCCTTCTGATCCCAGCGCACCGCCACGCGGGCGCGACGCCGATAACCGAACTCAGGCCCGCTCAATGGCGCGGCCCATTCATCCGGCTCGACCCCGGCCACCCGCGACAGCTGCTCGGCGAGCATGCGCTGTTTCAGGGCGAGTTGTTCGTCATGGGGCAAATGTTGGACGCTGCAACCGCCGCAACGACCGGCATGGATACACGGCGCTGCGCGACGCAAGTCACTGGACAGGAACACCCGCTCGGTCCGGGCCTCGACCACTTTGCCGTGGGCACCGAGCACCCGCGCCTCGACCTCTTCGCCGGCCAGGGCGCCGATGACAAACCAGGTCCGCCCATCGACGAACGCAATGCCCCGGCCATCGTTGGCCAGGCGTTCGATGGTCAGGCGCTGCTTTTTACCGGTGGGCACTTGTGGGGCCCGGCTTCCGCCGCTGGGCTGGAAGCGCAAGCCTCTTTCATGCTTGGCCATCAGTTGGGCGCGTCGAAAATGCCGGTCGACAGGTAACGGTCGCCACGGTCGCAGATGATCGCCACGATCACCGCATTTTCCACTTCCTTCGACAGACGCAGCATCCCCGCCACGGCACCGCCCGACGACACGCCGCAGAAGATGCCCTCCTCACGGGCCAGGCGACGGGTCACGTCCTCGGCTTCGCTCTGGGCCATGTCGATGATGCGGTCCACGCGGTCGGCCTGGTAGATCTTCGGCAGGTACTCTGCGGGCCAGCGGCGAATGCCGGGAATGGCCGAGCCTTCCATCGGTTGCAGGCCGATGATCTGCACATTCGGGTTCTGTTCTTTCAGGTAGCGCGAGGTGCCCATGATGGTGCCGGTGGTGCCCATCGAACTGACGAAATGGGTGATCGTGCCGCCGGTCTGGCGCCAGATCTCAGGGCCGGTGGTGGTGTAGTGGGCCTCGGGATTGTCGCCGTTAGCGAACTGATCCAGCACCTTGCCACGCCCCTCGGCCTGCATGCGCTCGGCCAGGTCCCGGGCACCTTCCATGCCCTGCTCCTGGGTCACCAGGATCAACTCGGCGCCATAGGCCGTCATCGCCGCCTTGCGCTCGGCACTGGAGTTGTCGGGCATGATCAGGATCATCTTGTAGCCCTTGATCGCCGCCGCCATCGCCAAGGCAATACCGGTGTTGCCGGAAGTCGCCTCGATCAGCGTATCGCCAGGCCGGATCTGCCCGCGCAACTCGCCACGGGTGATCATCGACAGCGCCGGCCGGTCCTTGACCGAACCCGCCGGGTTATTCCCTTCGAGCTTGAGCAAAAGCGTATTAGTGGTCTCGCCGGGCAAGCGCTGCAAGCGGACCAGCGGGGTGTTGCCGACGCAATCGGCGATGGTGGGGTACTGCAATGTCATGGCGTATTCGCAATCCGGACTGCGGGGGCGCCTATCATACCGGCAAACCTGGCGCGGCCATATCACGCAAAGTGTGATGGTTATGGCTTATGGGAATAAGCGAGCCAAAGGTGTGGAAAGAGGGCTTGATCCCGCCGGGCTGCGAGCTATCGCCGACGTCGCGAACACGGGAAGTGAAGCAAATCCGACTGGGGACCTCACGTATGGAACCCGTCCCCCTGTCCGCAACTTCCAAACCTATACCTTCTGTACATCAAATACCCCATCAGCTTTCTGGTGATCCACAGTTTTTACGTCAAAATGACCTTTGTATTTGTTTTTTATCTCGAGGGTATCAAGGGTCAAATCTCCAGTGTTTGCCGACCCTAAGAAACCGTGGAACGACATGTATATCCAGATATTATGTTTCTTGATCTCATAGGTACCCGGCGCTGTCAGTGAGCCGAACTGCACGATGACTATACTTTCATCCTCTTCTATAAACCCCACAATGGAGTTAGCGGGCTGATCCAGAATATAAACGTCCTCAGTTTTAATGACCTGTCCATTAAGCGTGATGGTTATTGAGCCTTTCGCATCAAGCCTAGGAGCAGCCTTTACGGCTTTTAATCTTTCTTCTGCACTTATGGCACTCATGTTCTTTCTCCTGATACGCTTATCAATTCAATGCCCACACCGTGCGCACTTGCCGAGCGGTATAGCCAATGGCCTTGAGCTTGCTACGAATCTGGCTGACGTGCATGCCCAGGCTACACCTGGAACTGGCGCCCATCTGCCACCCGAACCTATATAATCCGAACGTCAAATACCCCTTCCATTTTCCGGTGGTCGATAGTTTTTACATCGAAACTACCTTTATATCGTTTTTGTGGCACAAGTGTCTCAAGAGTTAAAGCTCCCGTTTTTCCGACCCCTTCATATCCGCTATAATCCACCTCTACCCAGAGTCTATACCTCTCAATTTCATAGGTACCAGGCTCTACTAGAAGGTGAAACTCCACTACAACTATACCCTGCCCCTCCTTTATAAACGCCACGAAGCCTTTACTATCCCCACTCATGACATAAAAATCTTCGGCTGTAATAGGGGCCTGCCCGTTAACCGTCACCGTCATTGAGCCTTTCGCATCAATCTTAGGATTAGCCTTTAAAGCTTTTATCTTTTCTTTTTCGCTCGTGGCTTTCATGTTTTTCTTCCGATGTATTTATATAACTCAACGACACCGAGCTTAAACAACGGATAGAAAACAACACCTGTCAGGATTGACAGTCCCGACCGATGGTCAATGGCGAGCTGGAAGTGACAAATGGTTTGGCTGCCTACCCGGATCATCGCCAGTTTGACTCCAAATGCCACCGCCACTTATCGCCGTGGGCAATTGCCCAGCGCTACGAATGCACGGCAGACATGAATTTACGAAGATTGCCCGACTGCAAATCGCTACACTGCGCAGGTGGTGCGTGCCGGATGCGCGCACAGCTCAATCAGACCGCTGGATGCAGGAGACAAGTGTGCTCAAGAAACTGGGAATCAAAGGCCGCGTGCTGTTGCTGACCCTGTTGCCGACCAGCCTGATGGCGCTGGTCCTGGGCGGTTATTTCACCTGGATGCAGCAATCGGACCTGCACGCCCAGTTGCTGCAACGTGGCGAGATGATCGCCGAGCAACTGGCCCCGCTGGTCGCCCCGGCCATGAGCCGCCAGGACACCGATCTGCTGGAGCGCATCGCCACCCAGTCCCTGGAGCAAACGGACGTGCGCGCCGTGACCTTCCTCGCCCCCGACCGCGCGCCGTTGGCCCACGCCGGCCCGACCATGCTCAACCGGGCACCGGAGGGCAACAGTGCACAGCTGCTGCAACGCACCGGCAATGACGCCACGCGCTACCTGCTGCCGGTATTTGGCAAGCACCGCAACCTGGCGGGCGAACTGATTCCCGAAGAAGCCGACCGCCTGCTGGGCTGGGTCGAGCTGGAGTTGTCCCACAGCGGCATGTTGCTGCGCGGCTATCGCAGCCTGTTCGCCAGCCTGCTGCTGATCGGCGCGGGCCTGTGCCTGACCGCGTTGCTGGCCCTGCGCATGGGCCGCACGATCAACCGCCCGCTGAGCCAGATCAAGCAAGCCGTGGCGCAACTCAAGGACGGTCACCTGGAAACCCGCCTGCCACCGTTGGGCAGCCAGGAGCTGGATGAATTGGCCTCGGGCATCAATCGCATGGCCAGTACCCTGCAGAACGCCCAGGAAGAATTGCAGCACAGCATCGACCAGGCCACCGAAGACGTGCGCCAGAACCTGGAAACCATCGAGATCCAGAACATCGAGCTGGACCTGGCCCGCAAGGAAGCCCTGGAAGCGAGCCGGATCAAGTCCGAGTTCCTGGCGAACATGAGCCATGAAATCCGCACACCGCTCAACGGCATCCTCGGTTTTACCCACCTGTTGCAAAAAAGCGAACTGACCCCGCGCCAGCTCGATTACCTGGGCACCATCGAGAAATCCGCCGACAGCCTGCTGGGGATCATCAACGAGATCCTCGACTTTTCGAAGATCGAGGCTGGCAAGCTGGTGCTCGACAGCATTCCGTTCAACCTGCGGGACCTGCTGCAAGACACCCTGACCATCCTCGCCCCGGCCGCCCACGCCAAGCAGTTGGAACTGGTGAGCCTGGTCTACCGGGACACACCGCTGTCGCTGGTGGGCGATCCGCTGCGCCTCAAGCAGATCCTCACCAACCTGGTGAGCAACGCGATCAAGTTCACCCGCGAGGGCACCATCGTCGCCCGGGCCATGCTCGAAGACGAGCACGAAGACAGCGTGCAGTTGCGCATCAGCATCCAGGACACCGGTATCGGCCTGTCCAACCAGGACGTGCGGGCGCTGTTCCAGGCATTCAGCCAGGCCGACAACTCACTGTCCCGGCAACCGGGGGGCACCGGCCTGGGCCTGGTGATCTCCAAGCGCCTGGTGGAGCAGATGGGCGGCGAGATCGGCGTCGACAGCACACCGGGCGAAGGCTCGGAGTTCTGGATCAGCCTGCGCCTGCCCAAGACCCGTGACGATGCCGAAGACCTGCCGGGCCCGCCGTTGCTGGGCCGCCGCGTGGCGGTGCTGGAAAACCACGAACTGGCCCGCCAGGCCTTGCAGCACCAGCTCGAAGACTGCGGCCTGCAAGTGACGCCGTTCAACACCCTGGAGAGCCTGACCAACGGCATCACCGTCGCCCACCAGACCGACCAGGCGATCGATCTGGCCGTGCTGGGCATCACCAGCAACGACATGCCGCCGGAGCGCCTCAACCAGCACATCTGGGACCTCGAGCACTTGGGCTGCAAAGTGCTCGTGCTGTGCCCCACCACCGAACAGACCCTGTACCACCTCTCGGTGCCCAACCCCCACAGTCAGTTGCAGGCCAAGCCGGCTTGCACCCGCAAGTTGCGCCGTGCGCTGTCCGACCTGGTCAACCCGCGCCCGCCCCGCAGCGAACCCAGTGAGCCGGTTTCCAGCCGTGCCCCGAAAGTGCTGTGCGTGGACGACAACCCGGCCAACCTGCTGCTGGTGCAAACCCTGCTCGAAGACATGGGCGCCAAGGTGCTGGCGGTGGAAAGCGGCTACGCGGCGGTCAAGGCCGTGCAGAAGGAGACCTTCGACCTGGTGTTGATGGACGTGCAGATGCCCGGCATGGACGGTCGCCAGAGTACCGAGGCGATCCGCCAGTGGGAAAGCGAGCGGCACTGCACGCCGCTGCCCATCGTCGCCCTCACCGCCCACGCCATGGCCAACGAAAAACGCGCGCTGCTGCAAAGCGGCATGGACGACTACCTGACCAAGCCCATCAGCGAACGGCAACTGGCCCAGGTGGTGCTCAAATGGACCGGCCTGGCCCTGCGCAACCAGTCGCCGGAGCGCAACAGCGATGCCCAGGGTGGTAGCGAACTGCTGGTGCTCGATCATGAAGAAGGCTTGCGCCTGGCCGCTGGCAAGGCCGACCTGGCAGCGGACATGCTGGCGATGCTGCTCGCATCCCTGGAAGCCGACCGCGAAGCGATCCGCCAGGCCAGCGAGGCCAACGATCACAACGCCCTGATCGAACGGGTCCACCGCCTGCACGGCGCCACCCGCTACTGCGGCGTACCGCAATTGCGAGCGGCCTGCCAGCGCAGCGAAACCCTGCTCAAGCAACAGGACCCGAAAGCCGCTGCGGCCCTGGAAGACCTGGAGCGTGCGATCAATCGCCTGGCCAGCGAGGCGCGTATCAGCGCCTGATCCAGGGCAATACCCTGGAAATTGGAATCGCTGAAAATCCACGCTCCGACCCCGAACTGTTTTTTCTGCCAGGAGGCCACCATGCGCGCGATTCTTTTCAGCAGCCAGACCTACGACCGTGACAGTTTCATCCAGGCCCCGGCGCCCGCCGGCCTCGAGTTGCAGTTCCAGCCCGCTCGCCTGAACCTGGACACCGTGGCCCTGGCCGAACGGCATGAAGTGGTTTGCGCGTTCATCAACGATGACCTGAGCGCCCCGGTGCTGGAACGGCTGGCCGCGGGCGGCACGCGGCTGATCGCCCTGCGCTCGGCCGGCTACAACCACGTCGACCTGCCCGCCGCCAAGCGCCTGGGCTTGAGCATCGTCCGGGTACCGGCCTACTCGCCCCACGCCGTGGCCGAACATGCCGTGGCGTTGATCATGGCCCTCAATCGCTGCCTGCACCGCGCCTACAACCGCACCCGGGACGGCAATTTCAGCCTCCATGGCTTGACCGGATTCGACCTGGTGGGCAAGACCGTCGGGGTGATCGGCACCGGGCAGATCGGCGCGACGTTCGCGCGGATCATGGCCGGTTTCGGCTGTCAGCTACTGGCTTACGACCCGTCCCCCAATCCTCAGGTGCAAGCCTTGGGCGCGCGCTACCTGCCCCTGGATGAACTGCTGGCGCAAGCGCAGATCATCAGCCTGCACTGCCCGTTGAACGAACAGAGCCGCCACCTGATCAACGCCCAATCCCTGGCATCGATGCAACGCGGCGCCATGTTGATCAACACCGGACGCGGTGGCCTGGTGGATACACCGGCCCTGATCGAGGCGCTGAAGAGCGGTCAACTGGGCTATTTGGGGTTGGATGTCTATGAAGAAGAGGCCGAACTGTTCTTCAAGGACCGCTCCGACCAGCCCTTGCAAGACGATGTGCTGGCACGCCTGCTGACCTTCCCCAACGTGGTGATCACCGCCCACCAGGCCTTCCTCACCCATGAAGCCTTGGCGGCGATTGCCATGACCACCCTGAATAACATCGCGGCCTGGGCCGCCGGCACGCCGAAAAACCTGGTTGACCGCTAAACCTGAACCAACACAACCCCTGTGGGAGCGAGCTTGCTCGCGATAGCGGTCTGTCAGTCAACATCAATACTGACTGATTTGCCGCCATCGCGAGCAAGCTCGCTCCCACAGGGGGTGGAGTTTCGTCGGCAAGATTCGTGGTTGACCATCCCAAGCCATGCCCCGTGCTAGCATGTCGCGCCTATTTGGAGGACCCATGGCCGAACACGATTTTCGCTACACCCTGATGAACCCGCAGCACACCCTGACCGAAGTCCGCGCCCTGGCGCCGGGCCGCTACCAGGTCACCGGCAATGGCGGTTCGATCCAGGCCAACGATGTACTGCTCGTCACGCTCAAGGGCAGCAAGGATTTGTCCATGCGCCTGACCGTGGACACCGTGCGGCACCTGCTCAAACCCATGGGCCAATGGACGGCCATGACCACCGGTCCGGTGTTCGGCGAACTGGCGATCCATACCTGGCAGGTCAACTGCGACGCTTGCGCCAAGGCTCTGAGCTTCGAATTCGCCGTCGATGCCAAACTCGGCGTCAAGGCCGAGAAACCGGCCGCCAGCGCACGGATCGCCGAGCTGGGCTGGACCACCGTGGGTGAAAAACACCTGTGCCCGACATGCCAGGAAGCCGCCTGATGAAACGTTTGGCCCTGTCCGCGTCGATCGGCATGAGCCTGATGGGGTGTGCCGCTGAACCTGTGCAGTTGCAACACAACCGCAGCTATATCCTGGAATGGATCGGCGAACGGCCATTGATGGACTACAGCCACCTGACCATCACCCTCGGGGATGACGGTCGGGCCTACGGCAACGGCGGCTGCAACCACTGGTTCGCGCCCTACACCCTGGAAGGCCATCGTCTGAACTTCGGCAAGATCGGCAGCACCCGCAAGCTCTGCGCCCCGGCGCTGATGGAGCAGGAGACGCGCTTCTTGCAGGCCCTGGAGAAGGTCGAACGCTGGGACATCTCGCCCATCGACCAACTGCGCTTCTGGCCGGCCCAGGGCAAGCCGCTGCGGTGGTGGCTGGAGGAAGGCTGAGGCCTCCAAGGGAAGATCCCGAATCCGGCATGGGTCCCCTGTGGCGAGGGGATTTATCCCCGCTGGGTCGCGAAGCGGCCCCAGATCTATTTGCTACCGTGGTTTGTCAGACGGGACGCAGGGGGCTGCTGCGCAGCCTGGCGGGGATAAATCCCCTCGCCACAAGGTATCCCGCCTGCCATAACGGGGGCTATTTGAACGCCTGCAACGCCTCAAGCTTGGCCATTACCCCCGCCGCCGTCTGCTCCCCCAGCAACTGCTCGCGCACCTTGCCCCGGTTATCGATGATGTAAGTCACCGGCAAGCCTTCACTGCGAGGCAGGTCGAAGATCTCGGCCGGATCCCGGGCCAGCACCGTGAAGCGAATCCCCATCTTGTCGCTGGCGCTCTTGAGCTCTTCGCCTTGCACCTGGTCGAAGTTGACCCCGAACACACCGACGTTGCGCCCCTTGAGCTGTTCGGCCAAGGCATTGAATTCCGGGATTTCGGTGCGGCACGGCGCACACCATTCCGCCCAGTAGTTGAGCACCAGCCATTGTTTGTCCAGCCGCTGCGAGTCGATGGCCTGGCCGTTCTGGTCCACTCCGTAGTCGTTTCCGCAACCGGCGAGCAACAGGATCCCCATGAATGTCAGTGCCGCCATCAATCGCCTTGTCATGTGCCAATCCTTGTCTGAATGTGAACGCTGCTGCGACCCGTCGCCTCTCTAAGGTGCTAGGGACTTCGCGGCACAGTAGAATAGCCGCCACCTTACGCAAGATGCGACCCGCTCATGACCGATCTGACGCTTTATCACAACCCGCGCTGCTCGAAATCCCGCGGTGCGCTGGAACTGCTGGAGGCCCGCGGCCTGACGCCCACCGTGGTCCGCTACCTGGAAACACCGCTCGACGCCGCCCAGCTTGAACGCCTGCTGGGCAAGCTGGGCATCACCGCCCGGCAATTGCTGCGCACCGGCGAAGATGAATACAAAGCGCTGAACCTGGCCGACGAAAGCCTGAGCCAGGCCCAGTTGATCGCAGCCATCGCCGCCCACCCGAAACTCATGGAACGGCCGATTCTGGAAGCCGGTGAAAAGGCCGTGATCGGCCGGCCGCCGGAGAAGATTCTGGAGATCCTGCCGTGACCATGCCGTACATCCTGGTGCTGTATTACAGCCGCAGCGGCTCCACCAACGAGATGGCCCGGCAAATCGCCCGGGGTGTCGAACAGGCCGGGCTGGAAGCCAGGTTGCGTACGGTGCCGGCGATTTCCGCCGAGTGCGAAGCGGTTGCCCCGGACATCCCCGAGCAAGGCCCGCTCTACGCCAGCCTCGATGACCTGAAACATTGCGCCGGGCTGGCCTTGGGCAGCCCGACTCGGTTCGGCAACATGGCTGCGCCACTCAAGTACTTTCTCGACGGAACCAGCAACCTGTGGCTGACCGGCGCGCTGGTGGGCAAACCGGCCGGGGTGTTCACCTCCACCGCGAGCCTGCACGGCGGCCAGGAAACCACCCTGCTGTCGATGATGCTGCCGCTGTTGCACCACGGCATGCTGATCACCGGCCTGCCCTACAGCGAATCGGCCCTGATCGACACCCAGGGCGGCGGCACGCCCTACGGTCCGAGCCATCATGCCGGGGCCGACGGTAAAAGCGGCTTGAACGAACATGAAGTCGCCCTATGCCGCGCCTTGGGTTTGCGCCTGGCGAAAACCGCCCTGCTGCTGGAGAACGGCCGTGGCTAAGAAGCCGAAGATCCTGCCTTCCATCCAATGGCTCGAACCGCGCGTACGCCTGGCTCGTGTCCTCAGCCTGCTGTGCTTCTTCGGCCTCGTGGGGTTGCTCAGCGCCTACTACCTGCTGATCGCCGACCTGCACGGCGCGCGGCCCTGGGTGATTCTGCTGATCGAACTGGTGCCGCTGCTGATACTCGCCCCCGGCATGCTCAGCGGCAGCGCCCGCGGGCATTCGTGGATGTGCTTCGTGGTGAACCTGTATTTCATCAAAGGCGCACTGGCGGCCTATGACCCGAACCGGCAATGGTTCGGCGTGCTGGAAATGGCGGCGAGCGTGGCGGTGTTCTGCTCGGCCCTGCTGTATGTGCGCTGGCGGTTCCAGTTGAACCGGCGGTTGGCGGGGGAAGGCGAGATTTCCGTCGCCTGATACATCGCCATCGCGAGCAAGCTCGCTCCCACAAGGGCTCGATGGCACCCTGTGGGAGCGAGCTTGCTCGCGATAGCCGCAACGCGATCTCAATGATTCACGGTATACGCCAGCATCATCGATATCTGGCTCATGGGCCTTCCCCCGCTCTCTTCATGCCACTGGTTGAAGGCATTCTGCACCGTCGCCAGGTCCCTCTGGCTGGTGGGGACTTTGTCGATGATGTCCTGGGCATTGAGCGCGGCCACCACGTCATAGCTGGGCACGAAGGTGTCCTTGCCCATCATCCGCAAGAAGCGAGGAGCCGACAGGCCACCCAGTTGATGGCCGTGCTTTTTCAGGTAGGTCCACAGGCCGACGATGTCGGTCACCGGCCAGTCGGCCACCAGTGCGCCAAAGCTGCCCTTTTCATGGGCCACGTCCAATATCAGTTGCGCGTTGCGCGGCACGCTCTTGAGCTTGCCCAGGTGACGGATGATCCGCGCGTCCTGCATCAAACGCTCCAGGTGCTCGGCGCTCATCAGCACGACTTTCTCCGGGTCGAACTTGAAGAACACCTCTTCGAACGCCGGCCACTTGGCATCCACCAGGCTGTGCTTGAGCCCGGCGCGGAACACCCGCAGCGCCATGGTCGAAAGGTAGCGGTCGTCGCCGATCTTGCGCAGTTGCGCCGGGGTCTTGGGAACCGGCAGGTGGGCTTCCAGTTCAGCCGCCGAACCGAAGCGGTTCAGACAATACTCGTGCAGCCACTTGTAATCGCGCATGCCCTCTCCTGGGGTCGGAAATGAAAACGGCGCCAGGGGCCCTTATAGCCACTGGCGCCGTGAATAGAGCGGTTGACGCCGTCAGAGGTTCACCACGTTGACGAACCGCGGCGTGGCGTTTTCGTCGATGCGCAGGTTGGTGAAGTCGAACAGGTTGCGGTCCGCCAGTTGCGACGGGATGACGTTCTGCAGGCCACGGAAAATGCTCTCGGTACGGCCCGGGGTCTTGCGTTCCCATTCCTGGAGCATCTCCTTGACCACCTGGCGTTGCAGGTTTTCCTGGGAGCCGCACAGGTTGCAGGGGATGATCGGGAACTGCTTGAAATCCGAATAGGCCTGGATGTCTTTCTCGCTGCAATAGGCCAGCGGGCGGATCACCACGTTGCGCCCGTCATCGGCCCGCAGCTTGGGTGGCATGGCCTTGAGCGAACCGTTGTAGAACATGTTCAGGAAGAACGTCTCGACGATGTCGTCGCGGTGGTGCCCCAAGGCCATCTTGGTCGCGCCGATCTCGTCGGCAAAGGTGTAGAGCGTTCCGCGCCGCAGGCGCGAGCACAGCGAACAGGTGGTCTTGCCTTCGGGAATCAGTTCCTTGACCACCGAATAGGTGTCTTTCTCGACGATGTGGTATTCCACGCCCAGCGACTCGAGGTAGGCCGGCAGCACATGCTCGGGGAAGCCGGGCTGCTTCTGGTCCATGTTCACCGCGACGATGTCGAACTTGATGGGCGCAACCTTCTGCAAATGCATCAGCACATCGAGCAAGGTGTAGCTGTCCTTGCCGCCGGACAGGCAGACCATGACCTTGTCGCCGTCCTCGATCATGTTGAAATCGGCGACCGCCTCACCGGCCTGACGGCGCAGGCGCTTTTGCAGTTTGTTCTGGTTGACCGTAAGAGTGCCCATGACGCGAAATCCGTGAGGTGTGACGAAAGGCCAGCATTTTACGCAAAAAACCTCCCGTATGGCACCGCCCCTCTGTGGCGAGGGAGCTTGCTCTCGCTGGGGTGCGAAGCAGCCCCTAAATCTGCGAGCGCTGCGCACTCGAGCGGGAGCAAGCTCCCTCGCCACAGGTGAATTCTGCCAGCCAGAGCGGTGCACAGACTTATCAGCGATTAACGTTCCCTTCTACAGCGCGATTTGCTCTAAGCCCCCCATCCCCCTCGGAGTAACTCCTTTCTATACTGCGACATAAGGTCGCACACATATTTCAGACCTTTACTTACTTGGCCACCTTGGCCCGTGTAGGCGCTCCGTTGGGGGGCGATGGCAATAACAAAGGAGTGACTGACTATGATCCATCATGTCGTGGGGCTCTTTACCCACCCTGATCAAGAATGGAAAGAAATCCGTGGCGATCAGGAGGAAAGCATCAGCCACATGTACCTCACCCATACGCTGATCTTGGCGGCCATTCCCGCAGTATCGGCGTTCATCGGCACCACACAGGTGGGATGGGTCATCGGCAATCGTCCACCAGTCATGCTCACGCAGGAAAGCGCGCTGTGGATGACCATCATGTCGTACCTGGCCATGTTGGGCGGCGTGGCGGTAATGGGTGCCTTTATCCACTGGATGGCTCGCACCTACGACGCCAATCCAAGCCTGGCCCGTTGCGTCGCGTTCGCCACCTATACCGCGACACCGCTGTTCATCGGCGGCCTGGCGGCGCTCTACCCGCACATGTGGCTGGGAATGATCGTCGGCACGGCGGCAATCTGCTACACCGTCTACCTGTTGTATGTAGGCCTGCCAACGTTCATGAACATTCCCCAGGACGAAGGTTTTCTGTTTTCCAGTTCGGTACTCGCGGTCGGCCTGGTGGTGCTGGTGGCCATCATGGCGTTCACGGTGATTGTCTGGGGGCTGGGCGTCGGCCCGGTCTATACCAATTGAAGTAATGCCCGCCAATAAAAAAGCAGGATCTGCCGACACAGGCCGCCGCAAGGCGGCCTTCCTGTGTTCGAAACGACCACTGGGCGCCTGGGCGATTCGCAACGTCCGACGCTTGCGGCATACTCGGGCTTCTGGAGACCCGTAAAGCATGCTCGAGCAACTCAATACCCGCGTCGAAGAGTGTTACCAACAAGCCGAATCCTTTTTCAAACGTCCTTTCAAACGCCCGGTGGTCAGCTTCAAGTTGCGTGGCCAGAAGGCCGGTGTCGCGCATCTGCATGAAAACCTGCTGCGCTTCAATCCACAGTTGTACCGGGAAAACGCCGAAGACTTCCTCAAGCAGACCGTCGCCCACGAAGTCGCGCACCTGATCGCCCACCAACTGTTTGGCGACCGCATCCAGCCCCATGGCGAAGAATGGCAACTGATCATGCGCGGCGTGTACGAACTGCCGCCCAACCGTTGCCACACCTACGAAATCAAACGCCGCAGTGTGACCCGCTACATCTACAAGTGCCCTTGCGATGGCAGCGACTTCCCGTTCTCGGCCCAACGCCACAGCCTGGTACGCCAGGGACGTCGGTATTTGTGCCGCAGCTGTCGCAATACCTTGGTGTTCAGTGGGGAAACACGGGTGGAGTAATGCTTTTGTGGTGTCTGGGCTGGCCTCATCGCGAGCAAGCTCGCTCCCACAGGATCCTTGAACGCCAAAGATCCAGTGTGGGAGCGAGCTTGCTCGCGATGGCGGCCTTGTCGCCCTACAAAACCACCCCGCTCCTGCGCAATTCGGCAATCCGCTGCGCACTGAACCCCAACGCCCCCAACACCTGATCCGTATGCGCCCCCAGCCCCACGCCAATATGGCGAGGTTCGGGCAGCCCCTCCGAAAACCGCAACGGACAGGCCATTTGCGCCTGGCTCGAACCATCCCCCCGGGGCACCTGTTTCACCAGTTCCCGAGCCTGTAACTGCGGATGCCGGACAGCTTCCTCCAGGCTCAGCACCGGCTCGACACAGGCATCGATCCCGGCAAACAAACCGCACAGTTCGGTAAAATCATGCTTCTCGAACTCGGTTTGCAAGGCCTGCTTCAGGGCCCGCTGCTGCTCAGGCTTGGGCGACAGCCCCTGGGCCGCCAGTTCCGGACGGCCCAGGGCCTCGCACAGCGCCTGCATGAAAGCCGGTTCCAGGCTGCCCACCGACATCCAGCGACCATCGCGAGTGCGGTAATAGTCGTAGAAGCTGCCGCCGTTGAGCATCTGGCTTTCCCAACCCGGTTCCACACCGCAGGCCAGGTAACCGGCACCGGCCATGGCATTGAGGCTGAACACGCAGTCGGTCATGCTCACGTCCAGGTGCTGGCCCTGACCGGTCTGCTGACGGGCGATGACCGCCGCCAACAGTCCGATCACCCCGTGCAATGAACCACCGGCGATATCCGCCGCCTGAATGCCCAGCGGCAACGGTCCGCTGTCGGCACGGCCGGTATGGCTGGCCAGCCCTGCCAGGGCCAGGTAATTGATGTCGTGGCCGGCGCGGTCCTTATAAGGGCCGGTCTGGCCGTAGCCGGTGATCGACACGTAGATCAGCCGCGGATTGATGGCTTTCAAGGCTTCGTACCCCAGGCCCAGCCGCTCCATCACGCCGGGGCGGAACTGTTCCAGCAGGATGTCGTAGTCCCCCAGCAACTGCGTGATCACCTCCAGCGCTTGCGGCTGCTTGAGGTCCAGGGCGAGGCTGCGCTTGTTACGGTTGAGGTAGGCGTGGCTGGCCGATACGCCCTGGTCATGGGGCGGCAATACCCGCAGCAAGTCCTGACGGGTCGGCGACTCGATGCGCAACACCTCGGCCCCCATGTCCGCCAGCAACAGCGAGGCGAACGGGCCTGGCAGCAGGGTCGAGAAGTCCAGAACCTTGAGCGATGCCAGTGGGCCTTGCATGGGTGATCTCCGAGGGGTGACAGCTAAAGACTAGGCAGGGACTGGCGGTGGGGCAATTACCACAGGTGCCAGTCTGGATGACCATTGCGCTCAGCGTGAGAGCCCTTGTGGCGAGGGAGCTTGCTCCCGCTGGGCTGCGCAGCAGCCCCCGCCAGTTGCCTGAGGAACCGTGGTGACAGACACATCTTAGGGTCGCTTCGCAACCCAGCGGGAGCAAGCTCCCTCGCCACAGAAGCCTCCTCGACTGAAGAGTTCTTCCAATAAAAAACCCGCCGAAGCGGGTTTTTCATTGCAGCCTGAAGATTACTTCACAACGCCTGGAGCAGAGGACTCAGCCGCTGCAATCTGCGCCGCCGCGATCTGCTCGTCATCTTCACGAACGTCGGAGATACCGCGACCACCGGAAGCCAGCTCGGTCTGCAGTTGATCTACGTCCAGCTCCTTGACCCACTTGGCAACCACGATGGTGGCGACAGCGTTGCCCACCAGGTTGGTCAGGGCGCGGGCTTCGGACATGAAGCGGTCGATACCCAGGATCAGCGCCAGGCCGGCCACCGGCAGGTGACCTACGGCCGACAGGGTGGCCGCCAGTACGATGAAGCCGCTACCGGTCACGCCAGCCGCACCTTTGGACGACAGCAGCAGCACCAGCAGCAGGGTGATCTGGTGAGTCAGGTCCATCTGGGTGTCGGTGGCCTGGGCGATGAACACCGCCGCCATGGTCAGGTAGATCGAAGTACCGTCGAGGTTGAACGAGTAGCCCGTCGGAATGACCAGGCCAACGACCGACTTCTTGGCGCCCAGGCGTTCCATCTTGATCAGCATGCGAGGCAGGGCCGATTCCGAGGAGGAAGTACCCAGCACGATCAGCAGCTCTTCACGGATGTAGCGGATCAGCTTGATGACGCTGAAGCCGTGGGCGCGGCAGATGGCGCCCAGCACCACCAGCACGAACACCACGCAGGTGATGTAGAAGCAGATCATCAACTGGCCCAGTTGCACCAGCGAACCGACACCGTAGGCACCGATGGTGAAGGCCATGGCACCGAACGCACCCAGTGGAGCCAGCTTCATGATCATGTTGATGATGATGAACATGACGTGGGCGAAGCGATCGATGAAGTCCAGCACCGGCTTGCCATAGGCGCCCAGGCGATGCAGGGCGAAGCCGAAGAGCACCGAGAACATCAGCACTTGCAGGATGTCGCCGTTGGCGAACGCGCCGACGATGGTGTTCGGGATCACGTTGAGGATGAAGGCGACGATGCTCTGGTCTTTACCAGCCGAAATGAAACCGGCGATCTTGCTGGTGTCCAGGGTCGACACGTCGATGTGCATGCCATTACCCGGTTGCACGACGTTGACCACGACCAGGCCGATCAGCAGGGCGATGGTGGAGACGATTTCGAAGTACAGCAGCGCGTAGCCGCCGGTCTTGCCCACCGATTTCATGTTCTGCATGCCGCCGATACCACTGACGACGGTACAGAAGATGATGGGGGCGATGACCATTTTGATCAGTTTGATGAACCCGTCACCGAATGGCTTGAGAGCGACACCTGTCTGCGGGTAGAAGTGGCCGAGCAAAATGCCGATGGCAATGGCTACGATCACTTGGAAATACAGGGATTTGTACAGTGGCTGACGAGTCGTCATGGCAAACCTTCCTCAAGTGTCTCGTGTGATGACATCCACCTGTCATCCACGACACCTCAATTGCGAACCCTCCTGCGCTGGAGGGATTTGTTTTTGTCGGCTGCACGGGGCAGACCTACCCAACGCATCGCAAAGCCCGTGCCATTTTTGCGAAATGCCCTACACCCGGTATAGCAGAAGGGCTTGCGGTTTTCACACGCGACTAAACGCAGTGTATAAGTGGCGGATTTCCGCCTCCAGGCCATCCCGCGCTCCGGGATTTGGCGGATATCCGCCTTGTGCAGTCTCAAGCCCCTGCTACCATCGGCCGCCTAACGGACGGACTTCTGCCATGCGCCAACGCACGATCGCCAGCCACTTCGCCCGCGCAGCCCTGGGCGGCGCACGTCGGCAAGGCTTCGATTATTTGCCTTTGCTGCAACAGCTGGGCATCAGCCCCGAGCTTTTGGATGAGCCGCGGGCACGAATTGCGCCGGAGCAGTTCGCCCGCCTGTTACAAGCGCTGTGGCTGGCAATGGAGGACGAATACCTGGGATTCGGCCGAGCGGCGAGTAAACCCGGGACGTTTGCCATGATGTGCCACGCGTTGATCCACTGTCGGACCCTGGGCAAGGCCCTTCAGCGCGGCTTGCTGTTCTACAGCCTGTTCCCCGACGCCCCACGCCTGACGCTGGAAACCGAAGGCGAACGGGTGCGGCTGGTGCTGGACGACTCAACGTTGTGGGATCCCGATCACTTCCTGACTGAAAGCCTGCTAGTGGTCTGGCATCGCCTCGCCAGTTGGCTGATCGGCCAGCGGATAGGCCTGGAGCAGGTGACTTTCGGCTATGCCAAGCCCGCCCACGGGGCCGAATACGACTTATTGTTCCCCTACCCGCTGGTGTTCGACGCGCCCGGCAGCAGCCTGCTGTTCCACAGCCGCTACCTGGACATGCCGCTGTTGCAGGACGAACGCACCCTCAAGCATTTCCTCGAACACTCCCCCGCCGACCTGCTGTCGCGCCCGGACGATGGCCATAGCCTGAGCAGCCAACTGCGCCGCCTGCTCAGCCGCGACACGGCACGCTGGCCCGACCTGGATACCGTCGCCGCCCACTTGCACATCAGCCCACAGACCCTGCGCCGGCATTTGCGGGAGGAAGGCACCAGCTTCCAGGAACTCAAGGATCAGCTGCGGCGGGATATCGCCATCTACCACTTGGGGCGTGCGGATTTGTCGTTGCAGCAGATTGCCGAGCAGTTGGGCTTCTCCGAACCGTCGGCGTTTCACCGGGCGTTCAAGAAGTGGACGGGGCTGACGCCGGGGGCCTACAGGGAGTTGGAGAACTGATTTCTTGATTGGTTTTTGTGGCGTGCTGACGGGCCTCATCGCGAGCAAGCTCGCTCCCACAGGGATTTGTGAGCGCCGAAAATCCAATGTGGGAGCGAGCTTGCTCGCGATGAGGCCCGCAAACACACCGAAAACTTCCCAGTCAAACCACCGGAAAATGAATCCGGAACGCCGCCCCGCCCAGCTCTGAATCCCCCAGGGTCAACCGGGCGCCGTAGCTTTCGATGATGTCCTTGACCACCGCCAGGCCAATGCCCTGCCCCGGATGCTGACGGTCCAGCCGTTCGCCCCGTTGGAGTATTCGCGCACGTTGATCCGGCGGCACGCCCGGCCCGTCGTCCTCGACGCTCAACTCCGTGCCGCCGAGGGTCTGGTGCACGCTGACGCGCACCTCGCCCAGGCACAGTCGATAGGCGTTCTCCAGCAAGTTGCCGAGCATCTCCAGCAAGGCGCCCTGCTCGATCGGCACCTGGCAGTGCTCCGGCAGATCGAAACTCACATTGACCCGTTTGTCGCGATAGACCTTGTCCAAGGTGTCGCACAGGCTTTGCAGCACCGGGTGCAAGCGCACCTGATGGCGCACCAACCCGCTTTTGCGCAGGCTGGCGCGCTGCAATTGGTAGCCGATCTGCTGGCTCATACGCTCGATCTGGGTTTGCAGCACCCAGGCCTGGCCACGGTCTTCGGGGCGCCGGGCCATGTCTTCGCTGACGCCCTGCAACACCGCCAGCGGGGTCTTCAGGCTGTGGGCGAGGTCATCGAGGGAATCACGGTAACGGCTGCGCTGCTCCCGTTCGCTATGGAGCAGACGGTTGAGGGAGCCGGTCAGGCGCAACAGTTCCCGGGGGTGCTCGGTACTGAGGCTTTCCCGCGCCCCGCTTTCGATTTCGTCCAGTTCCTGACTCAGGCGTCGCAGTGCCCGCAGGCCCCAGGTCAGGCCGATCCATAACAGTGCCAGCAACACTGCCAGGGCAGCGCCAAAGCCCAGGTAGAGATTGTCCCGCAGCCCCTGCAAGGTCACTTCGTAGTCGCGCACTGGTTGCAAGGTGACGATGCTGAACGCCGCGTTCTGGCCGCCGAGCAACTTGATCTCGACGTCATAGACAAAGAACTCCTGGCCGTCGTTCTCGCGAATGCGGGCGAACTGGTTGCCCTGGCCGTCATAGCGCGGCGTGTAGTTGATGTTCTCTTCCTGGGTAGCCTTGGACCGCCAGACCAAGCGCCCCTCACGATCATAGATGTAGCCCAGCAGACGGGCATCGGCGAGGTTGAAGCGCTCATCGGGCAACTGCGCCGGCATCTTCAAGTGGTTGTTTTCCACCCGGGCGGCGGAAATCAGCGTGGTCACGTCCGAGGCCAGGCGTTGCTCGATGGACTCCTGCAGCGCCAGGCTGAACGCGCCTTGCATGGCCGGCAACAAGGCCAGCATGAACAGCACCGCCAGGGTCATCGCGGCCAGCATCAGCCGCAGCCGAAGCGAACGAATCACTGGCAGCGCTCGTTGAACAGGTAACCCAGGCCGCGCACGGTGTCGATGGGCTTGAAGCCGGCGGGGGCTTCCAGTTTGCGGCGCAGGCGCCCTACCAGCACTTCGATGACATTGGGATCGCGCTCGTCGTCATCGGGATAGAGCTGCTCCATCAAGCGGTCCTTGGCCACCACTTGCTGGTGATGGCGCATGAGGTATTCGAGGATGCGGTATTCGTAGGCGGTCAGCGCCAGCGGCTCGTCATCGAGGACGGCCTGCTTGCGATTGAGGTCCAGCAGCAACGGCCCGGCGACGATGGTCGATTGGGTGAAGCCGCTGGAGCGACGCAACAAGGCGTTCAGCCGGGCCTCCAGTTCTTCGAACTGGAACGGCTTGACCACGTAGTCGTCGGCACCGGCGGCCAGGCCCTCGACCTTGTCCTGCCAGTTGCCGCGGGCAGTCAGGATCAGGATCGGAAACGTCTTGTCCTGTGAGCGCAGCCGGCGGATCAGTTCCAGCCCGCTGATACCCGGCAGGCCGAGGTCGATCACCGCCAGGTCGTGGTTGAATTCCCGGACCTGGTACAAGGCCTCTTCGGCATTGGCCACGGCCTGCACCACATGGCCGCTGTCAGTGAGACGGGTTTGCAGGTGATGACGCAACAGCGCTTCGTCTTCGACGACCAGTAACTTCATGGAGCCTCTCCCCAGGCAAATCAAACAATCGCGCGCAGCGCACCTCAACGAAAGGCGCCGGATCGTCTACCACCGATCCGGCTGGATACACTCACCCTGGCCCGCTTAGAACGTGTAGTTGGCGGACAGGTAGGTCTGGGCACTGCTGGTCAGGTCCAGCGAACCGACCTTGTCGCCACCGTGCGGGCTCATCTCGGTGCTGGCGTTGCTGCGCAGGTAACGGTAACCCAGTTCAACCGAGGTGTTTTGCGAAATTTGTTGCAGCACGCCGCCCTGCAGGCCTACCGCGTAGCCGATGTCGCTGTCGCGGCTGAAACCGGGAGAGTCCTGGGTCAGCTTGGTCAGGCCCGCCGTGCCGCCACCGAACAGTTTGGTGCTGCTGGTGACCGGAAGGAATACATCGTAGCTGCCCAGCAGGTTTTCCTGGCGCAATTTGATGCCGTTGTGGGTGCCCGAGACGTTGTCGTAGGTGGCGTAGTAGCGGCCCTGGTCGTTCTGCTTGCCCAGGCGCAGGCCATACGTGGTGTCCTTACCGATGATGCCGTCGGCATTCGGGTGGTTCAGGTTGGCATCCAGGGCGTCGGATTTCTTGACCTTGTCGCTGGTCTGGCCGAGGGTCAGGCTGGCGAAGTTGTCATCGGCGTGGGCCAAGGCGCTGGCGCCCAGCACGGTGAAAGCCAGCAACAGTTTTTTCATCTGAGTCATGGTCGAACTCCTTTGAAGCATGGGTGGTGTGTGAAGTCGCTGTCACGTTAACCAGCGCTCCCTGAACCCCCCTTGAACGTTCTCTGAACCTGCGCTGAATGAATCGGCTAATCTGTGCGGACCACTTTCATAAGGAGATCCGTCATGCGCAGGCTGCTTGCTGTTGTACTTCTGGCCATGAGCGGCGTGAGCCACGCCGCCATCCAGACCCAGGAGCTCCCCTACACCAGCGCCGATGGCACCCAGCTGATCGGTTACTACGCTTATGACGACGCCGTCAAAGGCCCGCGCCCGGGTGTGGTGGTGGTTCATGAATGGTGGGGGCTGAACGATTACACCAAGCGTCGCGCCCGTGATCTCGCGGGCCTGGGCTACAGCGCCCTGGCCATCGACATGTACGGCGACGGCAAGAATACCGAGCACCCCAAGGACGCCATGGCCTTCATGCAGGCGGCGCTCAAGGACGGCAAGGCCGCCAGCGCACGCTTCCAGGCGGGGTTGGACCTGCTGAAAAAACAACCCCAGACCGATCCGGACAAACTGGCCGCCATCGGCTACTGCTTCGGCGGCAAGGTGGTGCTGGACGCGGCGCGCCAGGGTGTGCCGCTGGCCGGCGTGGTGAGTTTCCACGGCGCGCTGGTGACCAATACCCCGGCCACCCCGGGCAGCGTCAAGGCCAAGATACTGGTCGAGCACGGCGCGCTGGACAGCATGGTCACCGAAGACAACGTCACCGCTTTCAAGAGCGAAATGGACAAAGCTGGTGCCGACTATAAGTTCGTCAGCCTCGAAGGTGCCAAGCACGGCTTCAGCAACCCTGACGCCGACCGTTTGAGCCACGGCGAACATGGCGGGCCGGACATTGGCTATAACAAGGAAGCCGACGAGAAGTCGTGGGCGGACATGCAGAAGTTCTTCAAGAAAATCTTTGGCTGACGCCCTGAAAGAGACTTCTTGTGCACATCTGTAGGAGCTGACGAGTGCAACGAGGCTGCGATCTTTCCCTGCCAATTGAATCGAGAGCGGAAGATCAAGATCAAAAGATCGCAGCCTTCGGCAGCTCCTACAGGTCCGGCCCGGCAGGGAAAATCCCATCGCCACTACCCAGCCCCAAGCCAACCCGGCAGAATGCCCGGCATGAAGACACTCCCCCCGCTGCCCGCCTGTTGCTCGCCTCTGGATGAACACTGGCTATTGCCCGACGCGCTGCCCGATACGGTGCTGCTGAGCACCCGCTTCGACCCGTTGCTGCTGACGGGCACCGACTTTCCCGACAGCGCCATCGAACCACCGGCGAGCATCCAGCGCTCGGTGGCCAAGCGTCAGGCAGAATTCCTGGCCGGACGGATCTGCGCCCGGGCGGCGTTGCAGCGGCTCGACGGCCAGGCCTGCGTGCCGGCCATCGGCGAAGACCGCGCCCCGGTGTGGCCAGCTCATATCAGCGGCTCGATCACCCACAGCACGGGCCTGGCAGCGGCCATCGTCGCGAAAAAAGACCACTGGCAAGGCTTGGGCATGGACGTGGAAAACCTGCTCGACCCCGAGCGCGCCGAACGCCTGGCCGGTGAAATCCTCACCTCGCCAGAGTTGCAGCGCATGACCCGGCTCACACGCGATGACCAGGCCTTGCTGGTGACCCTGACCTTTTCAGTGAAGGAAAGCTTGTTCAAGGCGCTGTACCCCATCGTCAGGCAGCGTTTTTATTTCGAGCATGCCGAAGTGCTGGACTGGACACACGACGGGCAGGTGCGGCTGCGCTTGCTGACGGACCTGTCGACCCAATGGCGCCATGGCAGTGAACTGCAGGCGCAATTTGGGGTGAAGGATGGGCAGTTGTTGAGCCTGGTGGGGGTCAGGGCCTGAGATTTTTGGTGTCTGGGAGGGCCTCATCGCGAGCAAGCTCGCTCCCACAGGTTGACGTATGCCCATGTGGGAGCGAGCTTGCTCGCGATGAGGCCGGCACAGGCACCACCTCTCTCAAGACCTGTCCTGATGCCTCGGCCAACTCAAGCTGAAGCAGGCCCCACCCAGGCTCTTGCTCTTGCCGATCAACGCCCGACCGTCATGCCAGTGGATGATCCGCCGCACGATCGACAGCCCCAGCCCATGACCGCCCGACGCGCGGGCGCGGCTGTCGTCCAAGCGCAGGAAGGGTTTGAAAATCCGCTCCCACGCCGCTTCCGGCACACCGGGCCCGTCATCTTCCACGTCCACCCGACAGCGCAACTGGCCCACCTGGTAGCTGACCGTGACCTTGGAATGGGCGTGGCGCATGGCATTGCCCACCAGATTCTGCAAGGCCCGATGCAGAAAGCGTGGCTCGGCCTCGACCCAGGCGCCGTCGCAATCGGCGGCCGACAGGCATAGACCGCGCTCGACCGTGATCCCGGCCCGCAACGGCCCCAGCTCATCGATCACCTGATTAACCAGCGCATCCAGATCCACCCGCTGAAAATTCAACGCCGGCGAACCCTGTTCCAGCCGCGCGTAGGTGAGCATTTCGTCCACCAACCGATCCAGGTCTTCGATGTCGTGGTCCATGCCCGCCAGGTATTTGTTCCGGGCCTGGGGTGTGGTGGCGCTGCCGAGCATTTCCAGGCCAAACCGCAGGCGCGCCACCGGGGTGCGCAATTCGTGGGACACCGCCCGCACCAGCTCGCGCTGGATCGCCAACAGTTGTTGCAAGTGTTCGGCCATGCCATTGAACGCCGCCGCCAATCGCCCGACCGAGTCGGCACCGCGGGCCGGCACCCGGGTTTCCAGGCTGCCCTGGGCGATCTGGGTGGCGGCCGACTCCAGACCGCGCAAGCGCCGCTCCAGCTGACGCACCAACAGGTAGACGATCAACCCGATCAGGCTCAACCCCAGCGCCGCGATCAGCACCAGCCATTGCGGCGGATAAGGGTTCATCTGGTACAGCGGGCCGATCTCCAGGACCCACGGGGTGCCGACCATGCCGGCGAAGACCCGGATGGAATCGCCGCCCTTGCCCAGCGCCATCACCGTATCGCCCTCGGACACACGACGGCGCTGATCTTCGTCCATGTCGGCCTGCTCGGCGGTCATGAGTCGCAGGTCGAAACCAAACCCTTTTTCCTGCTCCAGTTGCGCCAGCCGCTTGGGCTGCTCGGCCACGGGGTAACGCACCAGTTCGTCGGCCAACAGGTAAATGGTCGCGCGGGCCAATTGCTCGCTGATCTGCTGGACTTCCCCGACCAACATCAATTGCTCGGTTTCATTGACCAGCCGATAGACTTTTGCCGCATGGGGCCCGATCTGCTCGACTAACGCCTGGCCGCGCAGTACACGGGTACGCTGGCCGAGATCCAGATCGGTCTGGGAGAAGGTCTGCAATACCAGAGGAATGCCCAGCAGGCGCTCCCACACCAGCAGCGCCCGGTGGCGCTCGGTGTCGTTCATGGGCCGCAGGTTGTCGGCCATCAACGAAAACGTACCGTGGGCCAGGCGCTCGCGGTATTGCTCGCCGCGAGTCTGGTTGAGCAGGTGCAGGGCCAGCACGCCAAGGAACGCCACCAGCACCAGCGCCGCGCACATGCCGCCATAAATACGCAGGAAGATCGAATTCACGGCGCCAAGTCTGCGCAAGCTTCGGGAACGAACAGGTAGCCTTTGCTGCGGATGGTCTTGATCAGCCGTGGATGGTCCGGGTCGTCGCCGATCTTGGGCCGGATGCGCGAAATACGCACGTCGATGGAGCGGTCCTGGCCGTCATAGCCGATGCCGCGCAGGGCGGTGAAGATTTCTTCCCGGGACAGGATGCGCCCGGCATTGGACACCAGCAGCCACAGCAGGTCGAATTCGGCGCTGGTCAGCTCGATACCGTTGCCCTGCAACCAGGCTTCGCGCAGGGCGTCGTCGACCACCAGCGGGCCGAATTGCAGGCGTCGCTGCTTGTGCGCCACGCTCGGTTCCGGCTCGCTGCGTCGCAGCAGGGCCTGGATCCGCGCCAATAGCAAGCGCGGGCGAACCGGCTTGCAGACGTAATCATCGGCGCCCAGGTCCAGGCCCTGGATCTGATCGGTGTCGTCGGTGCGGGCGGTGAGCATCAGGATCGGCCCGTCATAGTGCTCGCGCACCTTGCGGCAGATGCTCAGGCCGTCTTCGCCGGGCAGCATCAGGTCGAGGACCACCAAGTCCGGCTGCTCGGCAATGATCCGCGCCGCCGCCACCGCACCGTCGCCTTCGATGGCGACACGCAACCCGTTGCTTTCGAGGTATTCCCGGGTCAGCTCGGCCAGACGCTGGTCATCCTCGACGATCAATACCTGCCAGGCTTCTTGTTCCACTGGGGCCTCGTCTTGCTGTGAACATAAAAGGAAGGATCAGCACTCACCTGTGGCGAGGGAGCTTGCTCCCGCTGGGCTGCGAAGCGGCCCCGCTTTTGCGATTGCTGCGCAATCGAGCGGGAGCAAGCTCCCTCGCCACAACAGTGCTCGCTCCAGAGATTCGAATACAGCCCCCTCTTTTTGTCATATCAAAAGAGGATAAACATGCCAGTACACCGGCCGATTGTATAAACGTCGCCCCTCTAGAAAACAAGCGGACAAATGCGTTTCGGTCGGGTGGTTTTTATGTGGTAAGGTCCGCGCCCGCAAAAAACCTTCAGGCTGTTTTCGGATCGTCGAAACCGGTGAAAAAAGGTCCACTCCAGCTAGTTCGCGGCCTACAGAGCAGTTCCACGTTTCGCACACAAATTACGCACAGGCTTATCCACAGGTAGTACGTTGCATACCCCCCGAAAACGCATTATCTTGTAGCCCGCCGCGTAAAAAACCCTACATGTAGGGTTTCAGGCCAAAAACCAAACACAAGTCGGGCAGAGAATTCAAGCGCTTTTCTTGCTTCTGTCCAACTGAAACATCGTATTTCCCCAAGCCCAGACCGCCCCTGCGGATGGCAGCTGTTTCCAGGTCGAAAACGACCGAAACGGTACGGGTGTTGCAGTCAATTACTGCCACCCCGGCAATCCGGTTTCGAGCCTCGCTCGCAACCTGAGAACTTCGGATGGAAGCGGCATTAAACGCCTGCTTCCTACTGTCCCGAAGTTGTTATGCCCGGCGCCAGTCGGTTGTAGTGCTTCAGGACGGAACGGTGGGCACCGTGATGGTGCCCAAACAAACATAAAGAACGTGGAGACACCCATGCACACCGACACAACTCGCGAGAACCCGCAGGGCACCGCGCCGCTGGCCGCCGATTCGAGCCCGGATCTGTCCGCCACCGCGCCGGGCCAACTGCGTGTGATCAAGCGTAACGGCACTGTCGTTCCTTACACCGATGACAAGATCACCGTCGCCATCACCAAAGCGTTTCTCGCAGTTGAAGGCGGCACCGCTGCCGCTTCGTCGCGAATCCATGACACCGTGGCCCGCCTGACCGAACAGGTCACCGCGACCTTCAAGCGTCGCATGCCTTCGGGCGGCACCATCCACATCGAAGAAATCCAGGACCAGGTCGAACTGGCCCTGATGCGTGCCGGCGAGCAGAAAGTGGCCCGCGACTACGTGATCTACCGTGACTCCCGCGCCAAGGAGCGTGCCACCCGCTCCCCGGCCGACGCACCGGTCCAGGCCCACCCTTCGATCCGCATCGCACGCGCCGACGGCAGCCTGGCGCCGCTGGACATGGGTCGCCTGAACACCATCGTCACCGAGGCCTGCGAAGGCCTGGAAGAAGTCGATGGCGACCTGATCCAGCGCGAAACCCTGAAGAACCTCTATGACGGCGTCGCCCTCAAGGACGTCAATACCGCGCTGGTGATGACCGCCCGGACCCTGGTGGAACGCGAGCCGAACTACTCCTTCGTGACCGCCCGCCTGCTGATGGACACCCTGCGTGCCGAAGGCCTGAGCTTCCTGGAAGTCGCCGAGAGCGCGACCCACCACGAAATGGTCGACCTGTACGCCAAGGCGTTGCCCGCTTATGTCGCCAAGGGTATCGAGTTCGAATTGCTGAACCCGGTCCTGGCCGAATTCGACCTGGAAAAACTCGGCAAGGCGATCAACCACGAGCGTGACCAGCAGTTCACCTACCTGGGCCTGCAAACCCTGTACGACCGTTACTTCATCCACAAGGACGGTATCCGTTTCGAACTGCCGCAGATCTTCTTCATGCGTGTGGCCATGGGCCTGGCCATCGAAGAGAAGCAGCGCGAAGACCGTGCGATCGAGTTCTACAACCTGTTGTCGTCCTTCGACTACATGGCGTCGACCCCGACCCTGTTCAACGCCGGCACCCTGCGTCCACAGCTGTCGAGCTGCTACCTGACCACCGTTCCGGACGACCTGTCGGGCATCTACGGCGCCATCCACGACAACGCCATGCTGTCGAAATTCGCCGGTGGCCTGGGCAACGACTGGACCCCGGTTCGCGCATTGGGCTCGTACATCAAGGGCACCAACGGCAAATCCCAGGGCGTCGTGCCGTTCCTCAAAGTGGTCAACGACACCGCCGTTGCGGTCAACCAGGGCGGCAAGCGCAAGGGCGCGGTCTGTGCCTACCTGGAAACCTGGCACATGGACATCGAAGAGTTCATCGAGCTGCGCAAGAACACCGGTGATGACCGTCGTCGTACCCACGACATGAACACCGCCAACTGGATCCCCGACCTGTTCATGAAGCGTGTCTTCGACGACGGCAAGTGGACCCTGTTCTCGCCATCCGAAGTGCCGGACCTGCACGACCTGACCGGCAAGGCCTTCGAAGAGCGCTACGAGTACTACGAAGCCCTGACCGAGTACAACAAGATCAAGCTGTTCAAAGTCGTCCAGGCCAAAGACCTGTGGCGCAAGATGCTCTCGATGCTGTTCGAAACCGGCCACCCATGGCTGACCTTCAAGGACCCGTGCAACCTGCGCAGCCCGCAGCAGCACGTGGGCGTGGTCCACAGCTCGAACCTGTGCACCGAGATCACCCTGAACACCAACAAGGACGAGATCGCGGTCTGCAACCTGGGCTCGATCAACCTGCCGAACCACATCGTCGACGGCAAGCTGGACACCGCCAAGCTGCAACGCACCGTGAACACCGCCGTGCGCATGCTCGACAACGTGATCGACATCAACTACTACTCGGTGCCGCAAGCGAAGAACTCCAACTTCAAGCACCGTCCGGTCGGCCTGGGCATCATGGGCTTCCAGGACGCGCTGTACCTGCAGCACATCCCGTACGGTTCCGATGCCGCGGTCGAGTTCGCCGACAAGTCCATGGAAGCGGTCAGCTACTACGCGATCCAGGCTTCCTGCGACCTGGCCGACGAGCGTGGCGCCTACGAGACGTTCCAGGGTTCGCTGTGGTCCCAGGGCATCCTGCCGCTGGACTCGCAACAGATCCTGATCGCCCAGCGCGGCCAGAAGTACATCGACGTCGACCTGAACGAATCCCTGGACTGGGCACCGGTTCGCGCCCGTGTGCAGAAAGGTATCCGTAACTCCAACATCATGGCCATCGCACCGACCGCCACCATCGCCAACATAACCGGCGTGTCGCAGTCGATCGAACCGACCTACCAGAACCTGTATGTGAAATCGAACCTGTCGGGCGAATTCACCGTGATCAACCCGTACCTGGTTCGCGACCTCAAGGCTCGCGGCCTGTGGGACTCGGTCATGATCAACGACCTGAAGTACTACGACGGTTCGGTACAGCAGATCGAACGCATCCCGCAAGAGCTCAAAGCGCTCTATGCCACGGCGTTCGAAGTGGACACCAAGTGGATCGTCGACGCCGCCAGCCGTCGCCAGAAGTGGATCGACCAGGCTCAGTCGCTGAACCTGTACATCGCCGGCGCTTCGGGCAAGAAGCTGGACGTGACCTACCGCATGGCTTGGTACCGTGGCCTGAAAACCACTTACTACCTCCGTGCCCTGGCTGCCACCAGCACCGAGAAGTCGACCATCAACACCGGCAAGCTGAATGCGGTTTCCAGCGGCGGCAACCACGGTGACGATTCGGTCCTGGCGGCTCCAGCAGGTCCGGCGCCAGTGCCAAAGGCCTGCGCGATCGACGAACCGGATTGCGAAGCTTGCCAATAAGCTGAGCGTCTGGGCGCGTAAAGGCGCCTGCTGAAAGAAGCCCCCGATAGGCCGCTGGTTTATCGGGGGTTTTCTTTTGTGTGGAGAAAAGTGCCTGGCCTGGCCCCATCGCGAGCAAGCTCGCTCCCACCTTTGAGCTGCGTGTACAGGCCCCTGTGGGAGCGAGCTTGCTCGCGATGAGGCCGGACCTGGCACGACAAAACCTGCGCCCACAAAAAAGCCCCTCTTGCGAGGGGCTCCTTGTACAGCCTTCAAGCAACCCTCGACATCAGGTCATCTGGATGATGGTCTGCATGATGGTGCTCTGGGTGGAGATGGTCTTGGCGTTCGCCTGGTAGTTGCTCTGGGCCTTGATCAGCTCGACCAGTTCGTTGGTCAGGTTGACGTTGGACTCTTCCAGGGAGTTGGAGACGATCGAACCCAGGGTGCCAGTGGTTGGAGCGTCGTAGCCCGGGATGCCCGAGGCGAAGGTTTCCTTCCAACTGGTGCCGCCTACTGGCTGCAGGCCCTGCTCGTTGGTGAAGCTGGCGAGGGCGAGCTGGCCGATCGGCTTGGTCTGGTTGTTGCTGAAGTTGGCCAACAGTACACCGCTGCCGTCGATGGTCAGGTTGGTGATCTGGCCCGTGGCGTAACCGTTCTGGGTCGGGATCGACCGTGCGGTGTCGGAATTGAACTGGGTGGTGTTGCCCATGGAGATCGTGATGCTCGGCGCGCTGGCGGCACCGTTGGCGGTCCATACGCCGTTGGTCACGGTGCCCGGAACCCAACCGGTCAGTACCAGATCACTATTGACCGTCGCTGGCGGAGTGGTGACCGTGGTCAGCTTGCCGCTCGAATCGAAGTTCATGGTCGAAGGGATCGGCGCAGTCGCACCGGTCGTCGTCGGCAAGCTGCCATCCAGGTTGCGACCGTCAATCAGCGTATAGACATTCCAGGTGTTACCGGAAGTCTTGACCATGTACTGGTCCATGGAATGCTGGTTGCCCTGGGTGTCGTAGACCGGGGTGGTGAACTGCTTGGTGAACGTAGCGGTGTCGTTCGGATTGAACGCCGCAGTGATCGGCGTGGCCGTCGAGTTCAGGTTGATCGTCGAGGACACCAGGCTGGTGGCAGTCGGCGGCAGGTTGGAGGTGTCGATACGCAGGTCGGTCAGGATACCGTTCTGGATCTTGCCGTTGGCGTCCACACCGTAGCCCTGAAGGCGCGAAGTACCGTCAGTGTTGGTGATGAAACCCTCCTTGTCGGTCTTGAACGTACCGGCACGGGTGTAGCTCAGGGAGCCGTCGTTGCTCAGGACAAAGAAGCCCTGGCCCTGGATGCCCATGTCCAGCACGTTGCCGGTATTGTTCACGTCACCCTGGCCGAACTGTTGGGAAACGTTGGCCAGGCGCACACCGTTGCCGACGGTCTTGCTGCCCGAGCCCAGCCTGGTGGCCGAGTAGACGTCTTCGAATTCCGCGCGGGACGATTTGAAACCGGTGGTCGCCACGTTGGCGATGTTGTTGCCGGTCACGTCCAGCTGTTTGTTGGCTGCATAGAGACCGCTAAGGCCGATGTTAAAAGACATGTTGACTCCTTTTGCCGGTTAGTCGGCTCTACATACCAATGGTTTGTACTTTGGACAGGGCAATGCTGCCCAGCCCGGCCAGGTTGAGCATCAGCTCGCCGCCTGTCTGGCTGATGGTCACGCTGCTGACCGTGGCCGGCAGGTTGGTGATCAGCGAGGTGGCCTTGCCGTCGATGGTGGTCGAAGCCGCGAACGTGTAGGTGCCCGACTCGACCGTCGTGCCCGCGTCGTTCTTGCCGTCCCAGATAAAGGCGGAGTTGCCGGCGTTCTGGCTGCCCAGGTCGATGGTACGAACGGTCTTGCCGTCCTTGTCCACGATCTTGACCGCGACAGAGGACACCGAGGTTGGCACCACCACTGTACCGTTGAGGCTCTTGGAGGTATCGACTACAGCCTTGTCACCCGGGGCAATGACTGAGCGGCCCACCAGCGACGAGGCCTGCAAGGCCTGGGACGAGTTGTAGTTGCCGGCGATGCCGCTCACCGTCTCGTTGAGGGTGGTGATGCCTTCCAGGCTGCTGAACTGCGCCAACTGGGCAACGAATTCGCCGTTGTCCTGGGGCTCCAACGGGTTCTGGTTCTTCAGTTGGGTAACGAGCAGTTGCAGGAACGCATCCTTGCCCAGTTCCTTCTTGCCGGTCGCCGCACCTGTCATTGCCCCGAGGGTATCGGAGGTGTTGTTGGTCTTGACCGAGGAGTTGGCCAGAATCTCGTTGAGGCTCAAACCGCTTGTAGTGTTGGTAACGCTCATGTGACTCGCCCCTTATCACTGACCGAGGGTCAGGACCTTCTGCATCATGGCTTTGGCGGTGTTCATCATTTCGGCGTTGGTCTGGAACGAACGACTGGCGGAAATCATGTCGGCCATTTCTTCGACGACGTTGACGTTCGGGTAGTAGACATAACCCTTGGCGTCCGCGGCCGGATGGTTTGGCTCATAACGTGCTTCGAGGTTGCTCTGGTCCTCGACCACGCCAAGCACCTGCACGCCCTGCCCGGCCGCTTCCTGGTCCTGGAACAGCGAGTCGCTGCCGCCGGACTGGCCGCCCTGGAACATGGTGGCGAACACCGGGTGGCGGGCGCGGTAGGTCTGGTCGATGCTCGACGAAACGGTCTCGGCGTTGGCGATGTTACTGGCGACGGTGTTCAGGCGAGTGGTCTGGGCACTCATGGCACTGCCGGCAATGTTGAATACGCTAGCAATCGACATGGCTTACTCTCCGCGCAGGGCCGATATCAGCCCTTTGAACTTACTGTTGAGCAGGGTGAAGCTGGCCTGGAAGTTCACGGAGTTTTCCGCGTAGTTGGACTGTTCCAGTTGAGCGTCCACGGTGTTCTGGTCGATCGACGGTTGCATCGGCGTGCGATACATCAGCGACTCGTCGCCATTGCCCAGGCCTTCGGCTTCGATATGACGGCTGTTGGTCATGTTCAAGGCGAAGTGGCCGTTCTTGGTCTTATCGTTCTGCTCGGCGAGCACCTTGGAAAAGTCCAGGTCCCGCGCCTTGTAGTTCGGGGTGTCGGCGTTGGCGATGTTGTTGGCCAGGACTTCGGCGCGCTGGGCGCGGAAGCTCAGGGCCTGTTCGTGGATACCGAGCGCTTTATCGAAGCTGATGCTCATGTCGGAAACCTTTGGGTGACCAGAATGTACGTACGACGGCTAAAGCAAGCGCCGTGCCATTTCAAAAAACCCCATAAACCGGGGCTTTGCGGGCACCGGCAAAGCGGCAATGCCAGAAAAGCGGCAACGGGTTTCCGCTTACCTGCCGCTTTTCTGCCGCTTTCATCAGGCGACGCGAGTCAAAAATGTGGGAGCGAGCTTGCTCGCGATGGCGGTCTGTCAGCGACATGGATTTTGGATGTGCCACCGCTATCGCGAGCAAGCTCGCTCCCACAGGGGATGGTGCCGGCGGCAGGCAAAAAAAAGGGAGCCCCTTGGGACTCCCGTTTTTTGACAACACCCGCCAATCACTTCGCCTGGTAGATGATCCCCGGGCTGCACTGGACCATCTGGTAATGATCCGGCAAACCGTTCAGCGCTTCGGAGGCGCCAAGGAACAGGTAGCCGCCTGGCTTGAGCGTGCCGTGGATGCGCAGCAGGATGTCTTTCTTCACTTCGGCGGAGAAGTAGATCAGCACGTTGCGGCAAAACACGATGTCGAACTTGCCCAGGCTGGCGTAGCTGTCCAGCAGGTTGAACGAGCGAAACTCCACCCGGCTCTTGATCGGTGCCTTGACCACCCACTTGCCCGGCCCTTTCGGGTCGAAGTAGCGTTGCAGCCGGTCCGGCGACAAACCACGGCCGATGGCCAGGCTGTCGTACTCGCCGGTCTTGCAGTTATTGAGCATGGTCCCGGACAGGTCGGTGGCGACGATCTGCACGCCGCCTTTCAACTGGCCCAGGTTGGAGCGCTCGAACTCATCGATGGACATCGACAGCGAATAGGGTTCCTGCCCCGACGAGCAGGCCGCCGACCAGATCCGCAGGCGCTGGCCCGGGCTGGCCTTGATGGCGGCCGGCAGCACTTTGTTCTTCAGCACTTCGAACGGATAGGTGTCCCGAAACCACAGGGTTTCGTTGGTGGTCATGGCGTCCACCACCATCTCGCGCAAGCCGCTGCGCGGTTGGGTCTGGATACGCTGCACCAGCTCGCCCAATGACTTGAGGCCCTGTTGCTCCATCAATTTATTGAGACGGCTCGACACCAGGTATTGCTTGTTTTCACCAAGCAAGATGCCACAGGCTTTTTCCAGGAAGACCCGGAACTGTTCGAAATCCAAATTACCCGTAGACAAGATACCGCCTCTTTCATCGTGTTGACTTGCCGGGCGCACAACGCGCCCGACCTTTGCTTTATTCTGCTGCCTTGATCCGATCGACGACCCGGGACGCCAGGTCATCGGGACGGAATTTCGCCAGGAAATCGTCGGCACCGACCTTCTTGACCATCGCCTGGTTGAAAACCCCGGACAACGAAGTATGCAAGATGATGTGCAGCTTTTGCATGCGCGGATCGCTGCGGATTTCCGACGTCAGGGTGTACCCGTCCATCTCCGGCATCTCGATGTCGGAGATCATCATCAGGAACTCCTCTTCGGGCTTCTTGCCCTCGTCGACCAGCGCACGCAGGTAATCCAGCGCCTGCCGCCCATCGTTCAACGCCACCACTTCCACACCGACCGTTTGCAGGCAACGGGTCACCTGCTTACGTGCCACCGACGAATCGTCGACAGTCAGCACCCGCAGCGAAATCGCCTTGTGCTGGGTCTCGGCGTCCACCACACCCGCGGAAATCGCCTCCGGCGTGGGGGCCACTTCGGCGAGGATCTTCTCCACGTCGATGATTTCCACCAACTGGTTGTCGACCCGGGTCACAGCCGTCAGGTAGTGATCGCGGCCGGTGCCCTTGGGCGGCGGATGGATCTCCTCCCAGTTCATGTTGACGATGCGCTCCACCGAGCGCACCAGGAACCCCTGGGTCTTGGTGTTGTACTCGGTGATGATCACGAACGGATTGCTCTGGTCCAGCAACCGACCGGAACCGGTCGCCATCGCCAGGTCGAGAATCGGGATGGTCGCACCCCGGATATTGGCCACACCGCACACGACGGGGCTGGACTTGGGCATCAGGGTCAGCTTGGGGCATTGCAGCACCTCGCGGACCTTGAATACGTTGATCCCATACATTTGTTGGCCGTCGAGACGGAACAACAACAGCTCCAGGCGATTCTGACCGACCAGCTGAGTGCGCTGGTTCACCGAATCCATTACTCCCGCCATGCCCTGACTCCTACCTAACGCTAATGTGTCCGACGCGCATTCATCACTAAACGGCACGGGGCTTGCTATTGAACCGGCATGAACGCACAAACGACATTTTCTCGACGCCTGACCACTCACTGCCGCCACTGGCTCGGTGCACTGCTGGCTGCCTGCCTGTTCGCTTCGAGCGGTCCTGCCCTTGCGGCGGCTCCGGTTACCTTGCCTGATCTCCTTATCGGCGTCACTCAGGGCTTTCTTGAATTCACCGTAGAAGACTACCTGGCAACCAGTCAAACCGAAGGCCGTTACGAGATCGAAGTCAATCAGCTCGACCCGCGCTTGCGCATGCCCATGTGTGACAACGAATTGACTGCTTCGCTGGAGAGCCCGGCCCGCCCCCTGGGCCGTGTCACGGTGAAGGTTCGTTGCGACAGCGCCGCGCCCTGGACGGTGTTCGTGCCCGCTCAAGTGCGCCTGTTCCGGGAAATCGTCACCACCACGCGTCCGCTCAAGCGGGCCGGGATCGTCGAGCCCCAGGACGTGATGTTGCGCGAACGGGACATCAGCCAGATCACCCAAGGCTTCCTGACCTCTGTCGATCAGGCCATCGGGCAGAAGCTTGTCCGACCAATGGTCGCCGATCAGGTCGTGACGCTGGTGCACTTGGAACAGGCCGAGGTGGTCCGCAAGGGCGACCAGGTGGTCATCACCGCCCGCAGCGGCTCACTGGCCGTGCGGATGCCCGGCGAGGCCCTGTCCAACGGCGGCATGCGTGAACAGATACGGGTAAAAAACCTTAATTCCCAGCGCGTCATCAAGGCGCAAGTGATGGCTCCAGGCCAAGTGGAAGTGGCGATGTAATGACCCGGTAGAGGAGGTAGAAAGCTGGCGCTTGATCCCGGTGTTCCCTAGACTGTGCCTTACGCAAAGGCAAGCGCAGACGTGCGCACGTTCATTGAATAAATGAGCCTAAAGTTTTTTTGGGAATGGCCGAAAACATGGCAAGCGTCCAAATACCCAGAGGTTTTTTACCATGGTCATCGATTTCAATCGTTTAAACAGCTCTTCACCGCTGACAGGCACTACGCGTACCGGCGCCACCAAGGAAACCGTCGAAACCGACAAATCCGCGCCGGTGTCCACGCCAGCCGAAAAGGTCGGCAACGGGGAGTCGGTACACCTCAGCAATGAGGCTCAGCAGTTGCAGAAGCTCACTGACAAGCTGCGCGATCAACCTGTCGTCGACAACGCCCGCGTGGCTGAGTTGAAAGCAGCCATCGCCGATGGCAGCTACAAAGTCGACAGCAACCGCGTAGCCAGCAAACTGCTCAACTTCGAAGCCCAGCGCTAGGCCGCCGCCTGCGCCAGGCTTTTGGACGCTAAGACCCAAGGCCAGCCATGCACGACACTCATTTATTGCAACTGATCATCGACGACTTCGTTCCAGCGCAACAACTGCTGGAGCTATTGCAGGCCGAATCCGTGGCACTGCACGGTCGTGACATGCCTTTGCTGGAAACTATCCTGGCGCAGAAACAGGCACTGATCATCTTGCTCGACCAGCATGGCCGCAAGCGCAGCGAGATCCTCGCCAGCCTGAACCTGCCCGCCAGTCATGACGGCCTTGAGCAGTTGGCTGCCCAGTCGACCCTCGGCGATCAACTGCGGTCCCAGAGCAAAGTGCTCAACGACCTGCTCGCCCAATGCCAGGCAACCAACGCCCGCAACGGCCAGTCGATCCTGATGCAGCAGGCCGCCACCGCCAACCAGTTGCGCATTCTCAACGGTGGCGAGATCCCGACGCTGTATGACGCCAGCGGTTCGACGGCCAGAATGGTCAAGCACCGCCCGCTCAGCCAGGCATGAAACGAACAATGCCTTCGCTCTATCAACGCGCGATACATGCTGGCAAAATGCCGGCCATTCGTAGTCGTATTTTGCCTGGAGATTGACCCACCGTGTTCAATGCCTCAAACGCGGATGACGCTCCGCAGCCCCCCAAGGTCCTCACCACGCCCCTGGAAATTTCTGGCAACCTGCGGATGCTGCAAGATAGCCATGACCCGCTGATCATTACCTTCCATGAACGTACCCAGCGCTTCCAGAGCTATCTGGTCGATGTCGATCGCGAGACCAACTCCATCGCCCTGGATGAAATGATTCCCCGGGACGGCGAGCGTTTCCTGCTGGCCGGCGAGCCGTTTCGCGTCGAAGGTTTCCATGACGGCGTGCGCATCGCCTGGGATGGCAAGGGTCCACTGACCATCGATGAATCCAGCGACGGTCGCTGCTATCGCGGCGCCCTGCCCGACGAAGTGGTCTACCACCAGCGTCGCAACGCTTTCCGCGCCGCCCTGAAACTGGCCCAACTGGTGAGCGTTGAACTGGGCGGCGACAAGCTCAAGTCCCCCGTGGACGGCAAGCTGCTGGACATCTCCGCCACCGGTTGCAAGTTGCGCTTTGACGGCGACATCACCCAACGCCTGCAATTGGGCCAGGTGTACGAACGCTTCATCGCGGCCCTGCCGTTTGGCAACATGATCGCCCCGGTCGAGCTGCGTTACCTGCATTTCGAAGAAAGATTCAACACCACGTTCGCTGGCGTACGCTTCCACAACATCAGCGGCCTGGTGCAACGGCAGGTCGAGCGGTTCGTCTACCAGCTCCAGCGTGAAGCCCGACGCTTCGATAAAGACGACCTCTGATCGTCCAGCCATGAAAAACGGGCAGTCCCTTGCGGTGACTGCCCGTTTTTTTCATGCCCGTTTCAAGGCCTGGCCTGGGTAAAGCTGGGGGGTTCAGGCGCCTCGGCGTCAACTTCAGCCACGGTCTCAGGGGCGGGCTCGGGCTCCACCTCCGGGCTGGCCGGTGCCTGCATCTGCTCCTGCACCACTTGTTCATCCACCCGCGGATCGAGGCACGCCACCAGAGGCGAACTCGACATGCTGTCCGGCATCGCCACGTGATGCAGCGGTGCGTCATCGACCTGATGCAGGTTGGTCACCGCTTTCGGCCGGATCCGCCACACCAGCACCAAAGCGAAGAAGGCGAAAAAGCCGTAGAGCATCTGGCTACCGAACATCTTCATCAGCACACCCGCCACCAGCGGCCCGATACTGGCGCCAACGCCATAGGTCACCAATAGCATCGCGGTCAGGGACACCCTTCGATCCGCTTCGACGTGGTCGTTGGAAAACGCCACCGCCAGTGGATACAGACAGAACTGCACCAGCGAACAGAAGAACCCGGCGACGAACAGCACCTCCAGCGGCACCGCCGGAAAGATCGCCAACGGCAGCGCACAAATGGCCAGGACCAGCGCAAAGCAACGGATCAGCAGCGCCCGGTCGTAACGGTCAGAGAGCCAGCCCAGCGGCCACTGCACCAACAATCCGGCAAAGATGCAGCTCCCCATGAACAGACCGACCTGCTCGGTCGACAGGCCCTGCTGGGAAGCGTACAGCGGCGCCAAACCATAGAACGAGCCGACGATCAGCCCCGAACCCAACACCGTACTCAACGACTGCGGCACACGCTTGATGAAGAAACGCGGCTCCATGGGCGCCGGGTGCAGCGCCGCCGGGTGAATGCGCCGGGTCAGCGTTACCGGCACCAGACACAGGGCGAAGCACAGCGCCACCAGCATCAGCAGCTCCAGGCCCAAGGCCGGGTGCATGACCAGGATCAACTGCCCCAGCACCAGCCCCAGGTACGAGGCGATCATGTAGCCGCTGAACACCACCCCGCGCTGCTTGGCATCGGCCTGCTCATTGAGCCAGCTCTCGATGACCATGTACTGGCACATCATGCCCAGACCAACAATCATCCGCAGCACGATCCACGCCGGCAGCCAGTCCACCAGGCCATGGCCCAGCACCGCCGCCCCGACGATCCCGGCGCAGGCCGAATAGGCGCGGATGTGCCCGACGCGGGCGATCAGCCGGTGGCCGATCTTGCCACCCAGCACCAGGCCGAAATAGTTGGCGGCCATCAGCGCACCGACCCAGAGGCTGTCCACATGGTCGGCGGCCAGGCGCAAGGCCAGGTAAGTACTCAAGAGGCCCGAGCCGATCAACATCATCAGCGAGGCGAAATAAAGCGCTCGAAAAGGTTTCCAGATTTGGCGCATCGGCGTTCCGAGCGGCTCCTTGAGGTGAGTAAGGGCTATCCGTTGAAGATAGCCCGGATGCAGCGGTTCTTTATGCCTGGGCCGCCAGGACACGTCGCTCCCAGGGGGTGATCTCATCGAAGAAGCTGGTCAGCTCCAGGGTCTTGGAAGCGATGTAGCCTTCGATGAACTCCGTGCCGAACAGTTCCTTCGCCAGATGACTACGCTTCAGACGCTCCAAGGCGGCATGCAAGGTACAGGGTAGCGAAAGATTATCCGGCACTTCGAATTCGCCCTGGATCGCCGCGCTCGGCTCCAGACGCTGTTCGATCCCGTACAACCCGGCGGCCAGGCTGGCGGCAATCGCCAGGTATGGGTTGGCATCGGCCCCGGGCAAGCGATTCTCGACCCGGCGGGCCACCGGCGAACTAGCGGGAATCCGCAGCCCGGCCGAACGATTGTCGTGGGACCAACAGGCATTGTTCGGTGAAGCGAACGGGTGGCACAGCCGCTGGTAGGAATTCACGTTCGGCGCGAACAACGCGGTGAAGTCCGCCAGGCAAGCCTGTTGCCCCCCGATGAAATGCCGGAACGCGGCCGTCGGCTCGCCCGCTTCGTCGCTGAAGACGTTGCGGCCGCTGCCCGCCTCGACGACGCTCTGGTGGATATGCATCGAACTGCCCGGCGTATGGGCCAGGGGCTTGGCCATGCAGACCACGGTCAGGCCGTGCTTGAGGGCCACTTCCTTGAGCAGGTGCTTGAATAAGAAGGTCTGGTCGGCCAGCAGCAGCGGGTCGCCGTGCAGCAGATTGATCTCGAACTGGCTCACGCCCATTTCATGCATGAAGGTGTCGCGCGGCAAGCCCAGCGCCGCCATGCAGGCATAGACCTCGCTGAAGAACGGGCGCAGGCCATTGTTGGAACTGACGCTGAACGCCGAGTGGCCGTCTTCGCGACGTCCATCCAGGCCCATCGGCGGCTGGAACGGCTGGGTCGGGTCCGGGTTGGGGGCGAACACGAAGAACTCCAACTCGGTCGCCACCACCGGCGCCAGGCCAAGGGCGGCATAGCGCGCGACAACGGCCTTGAGCTGGCCGCGCGTCGAGAGCCGGGAGCTTTCACCGGTCAGTTCGTCGGCGTCGCAGATGACCAGGGCCCGGGGCTGTTGGCTCCAGGGCAGGCGGTGGATCTGTTTCGGGTCGGCCACCAGCGCCAGGTCGCCGTCGTCGCTGCCATAGAAACGCGACGGCGGATAACCGCCCATGATGCATTGCAGCAGCACGCCCCGCGCCAGTTGCAACCGCCGGCCTTCGAGGAAACCTTCGGCGGTCATCACCTTGCCTCGCGGCACGCCATTCAAATCCGGCGTGACACATTCAATCTCATCAATGCCCGTCAGTCGCTGCGCGAGTGAACGCTGGCCATCGGTCGTCATGACGCAATCCTTGTTATGTGCGAGCCGCGAACGGCAACCCGTACAAAATAGGCTCCGGCTGTTCGGAATATCAAGCACCCTGAGACAATTAAAATCTTATGCGATATGGCTGTGGGAGCGAGCTTGCTCGCGATAGCGTCGGCCCAGCCAATATTGAGTTGACTGATACACCGCTATCGCGAGCAAGCTCGCTCCCACAGGGGATTTGTGTTGCCAGGGACACTCATGGAGGGCCTGTTCAGGGCAAGTAAAGCCGGAACACCCCACCGCCCAACACACCGCCATTGGCGATCTCGGTCCGCCCGCTCACACCGCCGCGCTGGTGCAGCCCGGCGATTCGCGCGGCGAAGTACAGGCCCAGCCCGGTGCTGCCGCTGCTGTGGTTGATGCCCTGCACATACTCGGCCTGACGCTCGATCATCTCTGGCGGGTAACCGTCGCCATCGTCATTGATGGTTAGCACCAGTTGCCCGGCTTCGTCGCTCACACTGATCAGCAGCGCCTGGCGCGCATGGCGAATGGCGTTGTTGATGCAGTTGTCGAGCACCGAGGCCACCAGCTCGCGGTCGAAAAAGCCCAAGGGGCTAAGGGGATCGACATCGTAGGTGGCCATGATTCCGCGGCTGCGGAACACATCCTGATGGCCGGCCAGTTGCGCCTCGATGAAATCGTCCAGCTCATGGTAGGCCGGGTGCAACGGCAACTGGTTGACGCCGAGCTTGTACAGCCCCAGCAACTGCACCATGAGGCCATTGAGGTGGGCGAACTCGAACTCGATGACGCCCTGCTCCGACGTCTGTCGCTCGGATTCGGGCTGGCGTTCGAGCCATTGCCCATGTGCCTGCATGAGCAAGGTCAGGGAGTTTTTCATGTCGTGCACGGTCGACGCGATCACCGTGGAAAAATCGAGGGCCTGTTCGCTGTCATTCATCGCCAAATGCCTTGCTTCGCAGTTTTTGATAACGCGCAAAACGCGCATCGGAGTCGGGCATCATGCCCACCAGTTTCAGGCAGTCGCGGCACTCCTGCAGCAGTTCCGACTCCACGCTGGTGTCGGTGCCATGCAGCAGCGATTGCGCCATGTTCAGGGCAATACTGATGTTCTTCGGTTGCATCTTCAGGGCGCGGCGGAACAGCTCCCGCGCTTCCGGCAATGCGCCGGTCTTGTAGACCCGCACACCTTCGCGGTTCAACTCGGCGGCGGCATTGCCCTGATTGAGGATGTTCGGGTCGTCGGTGAGCTTGGCAATGCCTTGCATCACCGCCGGGTCATCACCGTAGATTTCCGCGCAGTTCTTGAGCATCGACTCCCCGGCGCTGGTCTGGCCAAGCATTTGCAACTGCTTGGCCACCAGCAACGCGGCCTCGGCGCTCATGAACTGCTCCATGCCATCGAGGCGCTGCAGGGCCTGTTCGGTGAGCTTCTCGGCGGTTTCGGCATCGTTGAGCAACAGGCTGGTGGCCTTCATCAGCCGCGCCCGGACCTGCAACCCCGGGTCGTTGAGGTTCTCCTTCGCCACGGCACTGAGGGTAGTGTTGATCTCCAGCCGGGTGCGGGTATCGAGGCCTTTTTCGCTGCCCTTGCTGATCAGCGCATGGGCCAGGCCCAGATTGGTCTCCGGGTCCTTGAAGCGCGATTGCGCGCCCTGCCCGACCGCCTGGCGATAAGCCCTGGACGCGGTGTCATAGTCTTCGTTGGTCATTGCCAGCTTGCCCAACAGCGCCTGCCGACGGACCGCCAGCGGCGACAGGCGAACCGCTTCTTCCAGCACACTCTGGGCCTGTTTGGTGTCGCCTTCGGTCACCAGCACCTCGGCCATGCCGTCGTATAAGGCTGGCATCATAGGGAAGGTTTTCAAGGCCTTTTCATAGACCTCCTTGGCCTGCCCCACCTGACCGCGCTTGAACAGCAACTTACCCAGCCCCGCGTAGGCCCACGGCAACGGGCGATCCGCCAGGATGGAGTTGTACAGCCGCTCAAGGGCCTCGTTCTGATTCAGGTCACGCAACGCATCGGCCCGATAACGCAGGCACAACGGCCCGTAGCGCGGGTCCTGCTTGCACAAGGCGATGCAGGCATTGAGCACTTCCATCGGCTTGCCACGATCGAGGGCCTGCAGGATCGGCTTGAGCAGGGTCTTGCGCTGCTCGAGCCGCTCCAGCCGCTGGGCCAGGCCGGAGCGGTTGAACGGCTTGGTCAGGTAGGCATCCGGCTCATGCTCCAGGGCACTGAGCACCATCGCCTGGCTGGTCTCGGCGGTCACCATGAGAAACACACTTTCATGGCTGATCAGCTTCTCGACCATCAGGTCTTCCAGCACCTGCTGGCCATTCTTGCGGCCATCGCCCAGGTGATAGTCCTGCAAAATGAAGTCATAACGCTTCTGCGAGCACATGCGCAGCGCCACTTCACCGGTGTCGGCGGTGTCCACGTCCTTGACGCCCAGCTCACGCAGCATGGACCGGATCGAACTGCGGAAATCCGAGAAATCATCGACGATCAGAAAACTTTTTTGGTGGTACGCCAGCATCGAGGATGTCCAGGCAAGTAAGAAAATAACCCAATGGCATAACAACGAAACGCCGTGTCACAACCCCGAGGCGCGCAGATGATAGCCACCAGCCAGCAACGTTCAAGGGATTTCAGTAATCGCTTGGTCTGGCTGTGTCGTGACGCACATTGCGAGCCAAACGCAGGAGACAACCGGGCTCATCGGGTTATCGGCAGCAGATGGCGTTCCGTTAAGGGGAAGGTGTGGGAGAAACCGAGTGCAGAGAATCAGACCGTGGCGAGGGAGCTTGCTCCCGCTGGGCCGCGTAGCGGACCCGTTTTTGCGACTGCTGCGCAACCGAGCGGGAGCAAGCTCCCTCGCCACAAAGGACGATGTCAGGCTTCATCCCTCAAACAATCAGCAAATAACTTCACCCTCACCATTCACCCCCTCCAATAGCATGCCTCTGAGACCCGCACGCTCCAGCCGAAGCTTCACGTCCTCGCTAACGATCAATGCCCCCAAGTGTTTCTTGATACGAAAAATATGTTTTCCCTGGACCTTGGCAGGATCAATGACGAGATTCAGAAAAACGCTGTATTCGCCAGCTCGATCAGGTCGTACGGGATCATGGACCTCATATTTTTTGAAAGCGGAGCGTGATTCGTCTACGCAATCCAATTGGGTCTCGACAATCATCACATAGTAACGATCATGAGCTTGCTCGCCTGCAACCGACACAGGCTCGAGCACGACATTCATATACGGTTCATCAACGTCGGGAACGCCCAACAATGCATCCCTGGCTTTTTCACTCAAGACCGGTACAGAAGCATAGCCAGCCAAGGAAAAATCCAGACTCACACCTTCCTCACGAACCTCAAGGGCGTAAGTACATGGCTCCATGTACTCAGAAGGGGGGTCGATGAAGAGCCAGTTGTTGCAGTGCTTTATATCTCCCAAATACCAGCGTTCAGGAAACTGCACATCTTCCCGCAACAAGTAATACTTCATTTCAGCTCACCGCATGTCGTTGCTTAACTGAAAAGGGTCGCGCCTACGTTTAAAGCCCGAAGAAACGCTTGTAGGCCGTTTCCACCCGGACAGCAAGCTGATCAGAAATGATGACCAGGTGTTCTAGCGCAGCCGTCTCTGCGGACAATAAAGGGCTCGACACCGCTGGAACAGTTAAACCTAGCTGCTGTCGGACCTGGAAAATCGCGTGGATCTCCACAGGCAACAAATCGAAAGGCGCATATTTGAATTCAGGGTCCCACGCCCCACCGCGGTCTTCCGCATGGATGAGGTGATATTGACATAGCTCTTCCAGAGCATGAGCCAGCCCTTGTTCATCTGTCCATTTGTCTATCACGTTTTGATAAATCCCCAGATCCATCGACTTGATCTCTGAAAGCGTCTCTCCTTGCGTATAGACTGAATAAAGCCAGAGCATGAAAGGCTCGAATCGACGCTGTTCAAGATAGCTGGAATCCACGGCGCCATTGATAGTCAGCATTCCAGCCAGCACATCGGCCACGGACGCGGCCAGATCTCGACGATCAGCCACTATCAATCCGGCCAGCAAGCATCCAGCAATGCTCAATTGATTAGTCAAATTGGGGATGGTTTTGATGCCTTGAAGAAAACTCGTTTTTGAGAAAGTCTTGGCGTTGAGCATCAGCGCCCAATAACGGTACATCATCGAGCGCGAGACGTCTTCCCAGCCAGAAGCCTCTCCATCACTGACCGAGACTTCGCCCCGAATGCCGTAATATGTCGCCAGCATCCCCAACGAGTCAGCAACATTGTTCAATCCGCTTAATGAGTCGCTGGCAAGATCCTCATCAATATAGCCAAACTCTTGAGCCATCAGGCCTTCCGACTGGGAAAGCCAACGACGGTGCTGATCAAGCCGGACGTTGATTTCATCCATTTCGATACACTCCTTTTACACCAGCAGGACGTCCTTCCGCTTACCGTGCTCACTCAGGACCGCATCTGCCGAAGGATCGTTAAGTGAACCTCTAAATTGCACTTAACCAACTGATCCAGCGAAGCCGTCCCTCCAAAAAACAATGCAGGCTCAAAGCCATAGATCTCACGCTCGTCAAGTGCACCCAACTTCTCCAACGCCCGCTCAAATAGAAACTCACCTTGATGATCCTCCAGATCATAACGCTCCTTATCAGACATAGCGAAAAATGTCTGAAGGGCGAGATCCGGATCTTTATTAGGCGTTTTCAGCTTATTCATCAACGCGACGATAGAGCCCGTCGGACATGAAACTACAATTTTCTGATTGTATTTCTCCCCCCAAGCATAAAGAGTCCCAAACGCGCTTCTTGCAATAACGTGGTAATTATCTATCTGTGGAAATTCAGTACCCGCGAGCCACATATCGAGCAGATGTTTATAATCATCCGGGTTCACTGTCCAGAAAAGGCCATTGGCATATCCACACCAACCCTCCTCCTGCCAATAGTCGAGCAGCGCGTCAGGGAGCACTTTACGGTACTTCTCAATTTGGGAGTCAGACACCTGTCGATGAGATGTGGCCTCCCCCATCACGCTGATGAAATACTGGAAATCTTCATCCCTCAACTTGTCGTCGCTCCTCTGAGTAGCACTGAAAAGAAAGGGACGGATCTATCAAAGAGCAATTATATAATACCTGCCCCCTTTCCTATCAATGCAATATTCTCGGTCCCTATCTCCACAAAAAACCTAATCATCATAATTGTAGTCAATACTAATTTTCATCCTCTCTACATCCAACGTAACTGCACACGAAGACCAAGCCTTTCCATTTTGGCACAATCCATTTCAACATAATAGCGCCGAAGCTCAACCAACAACTCTGTCAAGTCTCCCACAGCCCTGCTGTCTGGATCGAACCAGCTTGAGCGGTTTGTCTTATCGAAATAATCAAACTCATAACTTCCTCCATCGCCCTCGGCAAAAAGTCTAGCTCTAACAACTATTTTCTGGGCCTCCGAGGGACCAGCATCCAATAAAAGCTGGCCAATTTTTTGATACAGCCTCTGCTCACTCATCAGTTTCCACCTTTAGGTGCATTTTTAGAGAGAAAAGGGGACAGATTTATTTAAGAACAGCGCAATTAAATAAATCTGCCCCCTTTTCCGCTCGAAGTTGAACCTCTCCGACATCAATGACACAAAAATAGTCACCTACTTCATCCTTGCTACAGACCCAGCCCTGTTCACTCAAGATTGAAACAATATCTTTTCTTCCATTACTTCGCCCCAGGAAAATTCATAATCTCTATAGGAATGCCGTTAGGGTAACCTTGATCCTTTAACGGAACCCCCGGCGTCAGGCCAAAGCTTTCAGCCACTTTCCCCCTAGGAATTGAGAAAAGGGGCCAGAGAAAAGGGGCCAGATTTATTTAAGACCAGGACAACCAAATAAATCTGTCACCTTTTCCCATTAACTCTTGGCAAGAGATACAGAGACTTTTCCATATCTCCAGAGGCAAGAACACGCTCAGTTCTATCAACCAACTCTTACGAGGACGGGAAATAACTAAATATACGTCGAACCTCCTCGGAGCCACTGTGCGCTTTCAACAATCCCAAAAAGTGAGACTTATCAAAAACCGCCCTGTCTTCACAGAAGGCACACCAGCTCGACAACAAAGAACTCATGTTTATTTCTCGCCAGTTTTTGGTGTAGGCGGCAATAAATCCTCGCAACCGTTACTCTTCATCCCAGAATTCCCCTGGTGGTGCATATTCACCGCCCCTCAAGATAGCGCACCAACCAAAACTCCTATAAAACATCTCAAGATCAATTATTTCATAAACCCCACCCCCAATATCCTTCAGAGTAATCAGACCAGAAGCATGATGCGTATACTGACCACCCGCCCCTGCAACAGCTCTTAACTCCAATTCTTTCCGATCCCATCCCAACACCACTCCAGACGATTCAGGAATAGTTTCCGCAAAAAAAACCTCAAACTCGCTGGCTATCTTGCATACACAGGGAATCCGCTTCTGCCGAAGCAACTCATCCGTAACCAAATTATTGGGAAATTCAATTTTCAACTTCATTACAAAGCACTCCGAGGCACAACAACCTCACCTGAAAAATTTTTCTCAAAGGTACTGACAGGGCTAAAATACTGAGTGCCATGCGGATCACGGATGGCAACAACAGGGATATTATTTCTTGTTGTAATTCCATCCACGACAACGAAATGCGAGAAATCAGAGCCTCCGGACTTGTCAAAAATACGGACAACCACTGGAGTCCCTTTTGAAGTGTATCTAGCCAAGTCAGCAACATTCCTGCTCCCAAAGGCACTTGCAGGCACACCTTCAGAATTCATCAGAATAGCAACATCTCGAGCGAAAATCCCTTTTTCAGAAGGAGGAAGCTTCTGGATAAGAGTACCTATATCAACGTTTTTTCCCAACGTATCCAAGACCATACCGCAAGAATTGTGACCGCAAGTAGGTACAGACCCCTGATTCACTGTTAGACGGTCACCGTTTCTCGGTATTGCATCATCAAGCAACGGGTTTTTGGCTCCCGCGCCAGCGATCTCACCAGCTTTCGTAAGCCTGGCCATATCAGCCATCTTTTCAAGCCCTTCCGCCCCCACCTTGATTCCGGCTTTCGCCAGCGCCACGCCACCTTTCGCCGCTCCGCCAACCCCCGTGGCAATACTGCCAACCTGCCAAACGAGCTCGCCAATATCCTGGCCCAGTTGCACAGCGCGGTCGTCGCCGCCGTTTTCCAGAGCGTCTTTCACGCGGTCGAGTTTGGCGTTGAGTTCGTTGACCACGCCATCGCCGAACTGCTTGCGGGCCTCGGGGTCGTTGATCAGGGCTTTGAGGCCGTTGATTCCGTCAACCGGATGGAGGAAGAATTGCGCCAGCCCCTCGACGTCGCTCCAGCCCGCCTGCACCAGGCCTTTGCCCACGCCGAAGCGGGTCAGTACGTCTTGCTTCTGGTTGATGTACCCCCATTTGGCGATCACTTGCGCCTTCGCCAGCAGCCCATCGGCCTCGCTGTATTCCTTCTCGGCCTGGACCAATTGCTGGGTCGCCAGCCAGTTGTTGTCCACCGCGGCGCCGGCCGCGCTGGTGGCGGTGGCCGGGTCCAGCGAGGAGCTGGTGGCCGCCAGCCCAGTGACGATGCTGACAATCAGGTTGCGCTTGGCTTCGCGCTGGGCTTCGCTTTCATCGGGGCTGGCTTCGGAGAACAGGCCGGTGAGCAGGCTTGATGCCGCCGCGCCCGCGGCACCGCTGCCACAACTCTGGCTGCTGGCCGCGGCCCCCGCGCAGGCGACGATGCCGTGCAGGGCGGCGTGCAGCGGCGAGCCTTCGGTGAGCTTGCCGTCCGCCACCAGGTCGCCGATGTAGCCGGCGCCCTGCTGTTGCACGTAATTGACCACCAGCCCTTGGACGAACGCGCTGTTGCCGCCACTGATGTTGCCGCTGGCCGCGCCCACCAGGGCAGTGGTGATCTGCCGGTAGGTACCGCCCGCGCCCCACTTGTCGGCGATGCCGCTGGCTTCGGCATTGAGGCGCTGAGCGTTGCCGAGCAGCGCCAGGCGTTCGGTGTCGGTGAGTTGGGCGTTGGGGTCCAGGGCCGCAGCCTGAGCCGCCTCGGCCTGTTTGCGCTTGAGGTCGACTTCCTTGGCCTTGTTGGCGAGCAAGGTGCTGGCCTCGTTGGCGAACGCTCCGACAATCTCGAAACCGGCACGGATTTCGTCTTCATCGAAGATCGGCTTGAGCGTGTTGGTGGTGTCGCGGTCGCTGGAGACATCGCGGTTGAGGCTGGCGACGGTTTGCTCGCCATTCTTGCCGGTGCGCTTCTGTTGCTCGGCGTCGTTGCTGATGACGATGGTGCCGCCACTGATGCCACTGCGAGTGACGCTGCTGGCGTCGTCGCTGGCACTGATGGCAATCGGCATGGTGGCGCTGAGGTCGTTATCGTTCTTCGGCAAGTCGGTGCCAGGGGTTTTCGTGCCGCCGCTGGTGGCGTTGCCCTGCTGGTCCTTGCCGACTTCGCGGTAGCCGCCCCCGACGCTGACGGTGCTGGCGTCGTACTCGGCCTTGTTCTTGATGTCGCGGCTGGTGAGGCTGGCGGTGACCAAGCGGTTCTTGCCGTCCTGCACCGCCTTGTCGCTGCTGGCGATGACGCCGCCAACCAAGTCGGTGTTGCCACCTACGCGAATGTCGAAGCCGTCGTCCCCGGCCTTGATGCCCGATTGCTCGGTCACGCTGGCGTAGTTGGAGTCGATATCCGTGGCACCGAAGCTGCCACTGGCACCGCTGACCGAACTCATGCCGTAGCAGAACGGCGGAATGCACAGGCTGATGCCAAAGCCCAGGCTCTTCTCATCGACCACGTAGGTGTTGGTGTCTTGCAGGCTTTCGATGTTCAGGTCGCCGCCGATGTCGGCCAGGACCTGTTTGCCACTGGCCACCGCGCCTTTGAGGTTGGTGTCGCCGCCGGAGGCCAGCAGCAACTGGTTGCCCGCCTGGACATGGGTATTGGTGTGGGTGAGTCCATCGCCATCCGCCTGGCCGCGACTGCCGGATGCCCCCAGGTCCAGGGTGAAACCGTTGCGTGTGCCGCCCAGGGAAAAGCCGATGCCGATGCTCGCGCTGGTGCCTTTGCTGTCGGTTTCCTGCTTGTCGGTATTGCGGGCGGCGAGCAGGTTGATGTCACCGTCCGCCAGCAGGCTGGCGTTGCGTCCGGCCTTGATATCGCTGCCTTGCACGGTGATGTCGCTGGCGGCCCCGGCGCCCGTGGCGCGCAGGCGGATGTCATTGCCGGCGGTCATGGTCGAGCCGGCCGCGCTGTCGCTGGTGTAGGTGGTGGTGCTTTGGTTTTTCTTGGTGCCCAGCGACAGGCTGATGTTGATCCCGCCCGCCGAACCCGGGTCCATCGCCACGGCGGTCGCCGCGTTGTTGGCGGCCAGCACGGCGGTGGCGGCGGCCAGGGCCTTCATGCGCCCGTCGTCGGTTTTCTCCGACGCATGTTTCATTTGCTGGGACGTCTGGATCGCGCTGATCACCGGGTTGGTCACGGTAAGGGTGAACCCGGTCTGCTTGAACAGGGTTTCACGCTCGCGTTCGCGGGTGTTGCGCGCCTCGACGACATCGATGGTCTGCGCCGTGACGTCGATGTTGCCTTGTGGCGCCGACACCTGGCTGCCCACCTGGCGATAGCCCTTTCCGGCTTCGATCAACACATCGCCGGCGGTCGAGCCGACGGTGCTGGCCGCAGCCGTGTGCTCGGTGGTGAGGTCCTTGACGCTCTGTTGCTGGGTCCCCAGGGTGACGGCGATGCCACCGCCGCTGAACAGGCCGCTTTTCTTCACGGACTTGTCGTGGCGCTCGCTGCTGCTGGCGGTGTCGGCTTCGATGTTGACGTTGTTGTCCGCCACCAGAACCGTCTGGGTCGTGGACACCACGTTGCTGCCCTTGAGGTTGATGTCGCGACCGGCCTGGACATAGGTCTGCTCGCCACTCAGGGTGGAACCTTCGACCGAGGTCTGGCTAATGGTGTCACGGGTGGTGGTGGTCTTGCTGGAGAACATCCCGTTGCTGCCTTTGACCTTGTGCGCTTCATCGGCGAACTGGTAGTTCTGGCCGGCGGTCAGGTTGACGTCGCGCTTGGCCTCGGCAAACACTGCGCCTTGCTCGCTGGTGACACGGGCGGCGCGGGCGTTGAGGTCCTGGCCCGCGCTCAAGCGCACGTCGCCCTGCCCTTGGACCAGGGAGCCGACTTCGGTCCGGCTGGCGTCCTTGCGCCAGTTGCTGCTGTTCCAGGTCAGCCCTTGCTCGTGCGCTTCGCCGACGGTGGCCAGGTTGATGTTCTTGCCCGCCTCCAGCAACGTGCTGCCGCCCTTGCCGGCATTGACCACCTGGGCCCCGGTGAGGTTGAGGTCGTTGCCGGCGCTCACACCCATCGTGCCCTGGGCGCCGCTGACGAACAGCCCGGCGACCCGCGACAGGTTGGTGCGGGTGCCTTGGGCACTGCTGCTGTCCCGGCTGCTGGAAATGACATTGATGTCCTGCCCGGCCTTGACCGACAGGCTGTCCACGGCACCGATCAGGCCACCGAGGTTGTTGAGGTTTTCCCGCGCGGTGAGCGATGCCTTGTCGGCCTGGATACGCCCACCAAGGTTCTCGATGTTCTGCGCGGTGATCGCCATGACGCTGCGCCCGGCGAGGCTGCCACTGTTGACCAGGTCGCCGGCGATGTTCAGGTTCAACTGCTGCCCGGCAATCAGGGCGCCGGAGCCGTTGAGGTCGCCTTCCTGGACCCGTACGTACACTTGCGGCACCAGCACGTTGCGGGTGTCACCGTTGGCCAGGGTCACCTGCTTCTGCACCAGCCAGACAATGTCGCTGGTCAACTGGGCCATCTGCGCGGAGGTCAGGGCCACGCCGGGCACCAGTTGCCACTGGCTGGCGACGGTCACGGCGTTGTCGATCAGGGCACGGTATTGCGCCTCGTCATTGGCGTAGCCGTCGAGGAAACGTCGACCGGTGAGTTGCGCCACTTGCTCGCGAATCAGCTTCTGCTCATAGAAGCCGTCGCCCAGACGTTGTTGCGTCAGTGCCGGGTCCACTTGCAGGCGCTGCAACATGTAGTCCGACGACAGCCAGGTGCGATAGCTGGCAAAACGCGGATCGGTTTCGATCAGGTAGCGGCTGGTGCTCTGGGGGTTGGTGCTGAACAGGCTGTTGTTCGGTAATGCCAGGGATGGCCCGCCGCTGCGGATCTGCTCGGCGACGCCCTTGCCGTTCAGGGTGGTCTGGGCCGCGACCTGAACGATGGGCGCCACTTGATAGGTCCTGTCGACCGGGGCGCTGACCGTGCCTGTGGCGGCGATCTGCTCGCTGACGCCCTGTGTGGCACGGGCGCCGATCTGGGTGCCGGTCCCGTTGCCAGTGGCGTTCTGGGCGAACACGGTCGGTTGCAGGGTGATGTCCTGGATCAAGGAGGCAGGCGTGTAGGCCGTGACGGCTGTTCCTTGACGGTCCCGGCCCTTGCGCTGGATGCGATAGAAATTCGTAGCGGTGCCACTGTCGGTGGTGGTGCGCTGGCCGGTCAATTCGGTGTTGGTCAGGCTGGCAATGTTGGCCTGCAACAACCCGCCGGCAATGATGCGGCTCTTGTCGTTGAGCACATCGCCTGCGTTGATTTGCATCGTCCCGCCAGAGAGGATCTGCGCCGGTGCCGAGGTGGCGATCTGGGTTTCCTGGACCACGCGGGTGTAGTCGTAGCGGTTCCAGTTGTCTTTGCGCCCCTCGGGCGTGTAGAGGTACAGGACCTCATCGTTGCGCAGGGAAATCTGGTCGCCCTGGTAGCGGTTCGGCGAACCGCTGAGCTGGAACTCCTGCAAGGCCGTGCGGCTGACTTCCACCTGTTGGGTGCTGAAGTGTTCGTTGGTGTTGCGCACGCTTTGCACATCGAGCGACAGGTTGCCGAGGGCCTCGATGGTCGCGCTGGCGTTGCTCAGCAGTTGGGCCCGCTCCTGGGCCTTGTCAGTGGCGCTCAGCGCACCGCCGATGGCGAGGTCCCCGGCACTGAAGATCAGCGCCCGTTCGCGGTTGTCCAGGGTGCCGGTGCCAATGTCCAGCGACTCGCGGGCGGCGATGGTCGCGGCGACACCGTTTTCATCGCGGTTGCTCAGTGCCGAGGTGGCGATCGCCAATCGATCACCGTACAGGCGCCCGGTGCCCAGGTTATTCAGCGACAGCGCTTGCACACGCACTTGCTGGCCGTCGATCAGGCCACGGTTGGTCAGGCTGTCGTTGACGTTCAGGCGAACCTGGCCGGCGCTGATCTCGCCGTTGGCGGCGTTGTCCAGCGTCTGCGAGTGCACCAGCAGGAGATTGCCCGCCAGCAGTTTTCCGCTGTTGTTGAAAGCCCCATCGGTGCTCAGGTCAACCTTGTTATTGGCCTGGATCTGTCCACTCAGGTCCAGGCCACTTTGCAGGCTGAACGTCAGGTCGCCCAGGCTCAGGGCCCGACCGGTGCCCGCGTAATAGGCGGCGTTGAGGGACAACAGGCTGCCGGCGAGCAAGGTCCCGTCGAGGTTGTGCACCGACTGGCGACGTTGCGCCGGATCGCGATCGGTGATGGTCAGGCCGGCCCCCGAGGAAATCAGGCCGCCCTGGTTATCCAACGCCTGGCTGACGCCGATGGACAACCCTTGGTCGGCGCGCACGGCACCGGCCTGGTTGCCGAAGGTGTTGAGCGCCAGGCTCATGGCGCGACCTTCGAGCCCCTGGTTGGCACCTTGGGTGGCGCTGTTGTCGAGCACGTCGGCAGTCACGCCCAGGGTGCCCGCGCTGCGCACCAGTCCGCCCTGGTTGTTGAGGGTCTCACCCAGCGACAACTGGAGATCGCCGAGGCCCTGCAACTGACCGCCGCGGTTATCCACCCGGGCGCCTTCGACCTGAACGCTCTTCTGGCCAATGATCTGGCCGCCGCTGCCGTTGGTCAGGTCGGTGGCCTTGAGCACCAGCGCGCCCTTGGCACCGAGGAATCCGGCGCTGTTGTTGAACTGGGCGCTGTGGATTTCCACCGCATCCTGGCCGCTGATGCCTTGGGTGGTGCCAGACTGAAGGTTGTTCAGCGCCTGGCTGCCGGTGTCGATGAACAGCTTGCCCTTGGCCTGGATCAGGCCCGCCGCGTTGCGCAACTCACCGCTGCGCAGGTCGAGGGTCGCGCCGGCATTCAACGTGCCCTGGCTGTTGTCCAGCAGCAGGCCGTGGCTGTTCAGGTCCAAGGCCTGGCCACTGATCACCCCGCCCTGGTTATTCAAACCTTGGGCCGACAGCGTGATATCGCCCAGCGCTTCAAGGCGCCCGCCGCTGTTGTTCAGCGCATCCGCCGAGACGCTGACCAGCAACCCGGACTTCACCGAGCCCAGCACGCCGTTGGTGTTGTTCAACTGCCCGGCGATGATCTGCATGCGCTGGGTCGCGGCCAGCGTGCCACCAATGTTGTTCAAGCGATCGAACGTCGCGTCCAGCTCACCGCCGGCACTCACTGTGCCTTGGGTGTTATCCAGCGCCTCGCCGCTGACCTTTGTCGTACCGCTGGCGGCCAGCGTCCCGCCACCGTTATTGATCTCTTTGTCGGCCGTGACGGTCAACGCACCGTTATCGGTGGCGAGGACTTTGCCGCCCTGGTTGTTCAACGTGCCGACCTTCAAAACCACCGCTGCAGGACCGCTGACTTGCCCGGCCTGATTGTCGAAGCGTTCACGGGCGGTGACCTGCAACGGTTGCGCGCCGGTCTGGAGAATGCGCCCACGCTGGTTGGACAGGGTCGTGGTGTCGAGCGTGATCTGTTGACCTTGGGTCAGGCCGTCATCGACCACCACCTCACTGGCCTTGACACTCAACTTGCCATTGCTCGCCAGAGTGCCTTTGCTGCCGGCCAACTGGTTGGCCTGGATGTCCAGGGTGCCTTTGCCGGCGTGCTCGACCTTGCCGTTGTTGTTGTCGAGGCGATTGGCGCCAAGCTTCAGGTTGCTGGCGTTGGAGGCAATACGGCCACCGCTGTTGTCGAGCGTGGCGGCAGCGGTGATCGACGTGTCGGCGGTGCCGGTCTGCACCAGTTCACCGCCGGCATTGGACACATCCCGCGCACTCAATTGCAGGTTGCCAGCGCTGACTTTGGCCGCATCGGTGCGCAGGGTCTTGGCCGCTTTGGCGGTCAGCACCTGGGCCGCATCGACTTGGCTGCCACTGAGGTTGGCATCGCCGGAACTGGCCGTCAGCGTGACGTTGCTGCCCAGGGTCTGGCTGCCACTCAGGTCCAGGTCAGCGGCCTCGACGCCGACATCGCCGCCGGCAAGGTTCTGGCCTTGCGCCTTGATCGTGGTGGCCCGTAGCGCGAGGTTGCCACTCTTGCCCAGCTTGCCGTCCGCGCCAACGCCCGCCGCCAGGCTCGACGCCTTGGTGCTGCGAATGGCCTTGGCGGTGAGTGTGGTGTGGTTCTGGCTGGCAATGGTGCCGCTGTTGTCGATATCACCGACGCTGTCGAGCTTCAGGTCGCCCTTGGCGTAGAGCGTGCCGCTGTTGTCAACGCTGGCGGCAGTGATTTGCGTCGCCGTTGCGCTGCTGATCGCGCCCTGGTTTTGCAATTTGCCGTCGGCGCTGATCACCACCTCGCCAGCCATGGCGCCGATCTGCCCGGCGTTGCGCACCCCCACGCCGGACTCCGTGCCCACCAGCATGATCTTCCCGGCATACATGCCGCCGAGCTTGGCAACGTCGATGGCAACGGTGGGTTTTTCTCCCTCGGTGCCCGGCAGCGGCGTGGCCTGGGTGTTATCGGCATTGACCTGATTACGTCCGGCGGTGACCTTCAAGTCGTTGGCCCACACCCCGGCGTTGACCTGCACCGAGCGGGCAATCAGGTCCGTGTAGTCAGCCTCGCGGGCATCCAGGCCTTTGCCTTCGATGTTGATCGCGCCGCCCTGCACGGTGTAGCCCGTGATGCGACCGTTCTCCAACTGCGCGCGGCCGGTGCTGAGGGTGGCCCGGTCGGCGTTGATGAAGCCGCAACCGTTGCAAGTGATGCCGGAGGGGTTGGCGATGACCACTTCGGCGCGCTGGCCGGCGACTTCGACGTAACCGCGCAATTGGCTGGGGTTGCTGGAATTGACTTCGTTGAGGATGACCCGCGCGCTGCCATTGCCCAACATCGGGTTGCCTTCGATCCAACCGCCCAGTTTCGTCTGGCTGTTGCCTGCGCCGTTGTTGAGGATCACCCCCCGGCTGTCGACATCGAACTGGTTGTAGGTGTTGCGCGAGACCCCGCCGGCGCTGGGCGCGCGGATATTCACCTGCGGCGTGCCGTTGGCGCTTTGTATCACCGTCGGTTGTTGGCCAGCCGGAGCGCCTGGGTCGGCGACGATGGTGCCGGCCCAGGTCGGTGCGACGCTCAGGGACACCAGGCCGATCGCTGTCATCACGGCAAAGCGCAACGCCCCCAGTGTCGCCGTGCAAGCCGCTGCGCCCGTCGTCGGCCCGGAGCGGGTCCCCGGCGCCTTGACCTGGCTGGTGACGTTCTCGGCTACGACCATCAACAGCCCGCGGGCCTTGTTGAAAACGATTCGGTACAGATGCTTGTTCATAGCAATTCCATTTGCGGAGCCTGCCCGCACGACCAGTGGTTGGAGTTACGCTTCGACTGCCAGCGGGTGGGCGGCAAACCAGGCCTGGGCCTGTTCGGGGATGACCCCGATCCCTTGGAATGTCTTGACCCGCAGGCCACGCTCGTCGCCTCGGTGATAGAGGGCTCGGGCGCAGCGATCGATGAAAAGGTGACGTTGCAACAGGCGGCTCAATACCGCCGTGTGGCCAAAGGGGGCGACCCAGTCGTTGAGCCAGAGGCGTTCGCCGCTGTTCCAGTCCTCTTGGCTCAGCGCCAGCGGCGACTGGCGCAGGTAACGTTGCTCTGCCGCCTCGTCGAGGTTGAGCCAGGACAGGTAGAACACCGGCTTGCCGTGTTCGGAGCCGAGCACGAACTGGCGATGCTTGAGCGCCGGCAACAGCAACGTCGGCAAGGTGTGCAACGGCGCATCGCGATGGGCCTTGGAATGCATCCACAACCAGGTGGCGGAGCCGAACACTGCGGCTTCGCTCCAGGGTTCGTCGATCAGGCCGGGAGCGATAATGTCTAGCGTCTCGAACTGCATGGGATCACCTCAGAATGACCAGATGACGGTGAACGCGCTGGTCACGTTGGCCGTCTCGAAACCATCGGGTTTCTTCAACGGCGTACCCACCGACCAGTCATAGGACAGGCCCTTGTAACCGCCGCGTATGCCCACCACGGCCCCCGCCAGGCGCTGGCCGATCAGGAACTCACTGGATTGGCCGCTGACTTCGCCATAGTCGATGCCGGTGTAGAGCTCCTGGCCGGTCTGCCCCAGGGACAGTCCGATTTCGTTGCGCAGGGTCCAGCCACGGTCGGCGGAAAGAATGTTTTCACCATCGAAGCCGCGCACGCTGTAGCGCCCGCCGATGGAGAAGCGATCCTGGGGCACCAACGGCGTACGGTTCCATTGCGCGCGCCAGCCACCGATGTAGCGCAGGCGCTGATCGGCGACCTGAAACGGCACCTGCAATTGAGCATCGGCGGTGATGATCTGCGAGCGCGACGTACCGGCGTCAAAATCTTCCTCAGGTGCCCTGAGCGCGTCGTGGGCACCGGTGCCGCGACGATAGGCAACGCCCAGGTCAAGAATCGAAGCGCCAATGAACTCCCGATGGTCCAGCCCCAACTGCCAGCCGGCCATGCGGCGTTTCTGGTTGCCGATTTCAGTGTCGTCGATGAAGTTCTCCGATGAGCGCGTCCACAGGCTGCCCCAGGCGGTGGTCTTGCGAACGGCGTCGCGGTACAGCAGGCGCGACAGGCGCACCTCGTTGTTACGACTCTCGCCTCGGTACTGATAGGTCTGGTTAGCGCCGGCGACAGACTGTTCGTAGTTGTATTCGCTGCTGGTGAACCCCAACTGCCAGTAGCCGAACGGCAGCGAATAATGCAGCGTGTTGCCATCGGAACCGCGGTGCCCGGACTCGCCGCCACCCAAGTCATGGTTGACGCTGGCGTAGAACAAATCGTTGAGCGACAGCAGGTTGTCCAAGGACAGCGATACGTTGCCCTGGTATTTGCCCGTGCTCTTGCTGCCCGAATTGTCCACCGACAGGCTCACCCGGGCGGGGAACCGCTGGCTCCAGGCGATCACCACGTCGCTCTCACCGGGTCTGGCGTCGGCGGCACGGGCTGGCGCGATCTTGATGTCGGCCTCTGCGGTCGGCACGCGCTTGAAGTTCTCCAGCGCCTGCTCGATGTCGCGCAAGTTGAGCAGATCGCCAGGATTGGCCGGCATCGCGTTCCAGGCATTGGCGCGGGCGCTGGTACCCTCCTCGAAACGAATCTCGCGAATGCGCCCTGGCACCAGGGTCAACACCAGCACCCCACTGTTCAAGTCCTGGGCTTCGGCGAGTACGCGAGTGGTGACGTAGCCGGCCTCGATGATCGCATTCTGCATGCGCTTCATCGTCAGGTTGATCCCGCCGCCACCGAGGCAACGACCGATGGAGGGATCATCCTTGGGATTGGCGGCGCGCAACGCCCACTGGAATTTTTCCGACGCCTCGCCGATCAGGCGGATGTCATTGATGGCAAAGCAGGGAGTTTCCTTGGCGGGCAAGCGCCCGGCACCTTCATCCACGGGTGCCGCCTGCAGACGCACGTCGGGCCGGGACTCCAACTGATCGCGCAAAACCCGTTCGCGCTCTTGCTGGCGCAACAGTTCTTCTTCAGGTCCGGCCGCCTGCGCAGCGCTCCACGCGCCCGTCATCCACGCCGCCATCAGCAGCAGGGCGAGACGCTTGGCGTTCTGTGCGGATGAACGAGTTCCGCCAGCACAACGGCGAGGGGTGCTTGGTATACGCGTTCGGCAGGGTGCGGCTGGCTGCATGTCACATCCTTGTGGCCTGAATCGAAGACACAGTGAGTCAGGCCCGCCGGAAGCGGCATTGGCACTGACGCAGATAAATAACGAGGTACGTAATCCACCGGAAACGAAGGAAAAGTCCTACAACGTACCGAGACGGTCTGATGGCAGAGAGGGGAGAAAGTTTCCCGTGACCGAAATATGTTCGATACAAATGGGTAAAAATGGGCAGTTGGTCACAGCTTGGGGGAATGAGGCGCTGTGCGAGGCATGAACGACACGCTCAAGCCGAGGTTGAATCGTACGGGGGATGGGATTCAAGCAGGAAAAGTCAGCGGCAATTACGCTAACCCACTGTTTATAATGGTGTCCCAGGGCAGGTTCGAACTGCCAACCTTCCCCTTAGGAGGGGGATGCTCTATCCAATTGAGCTACTGAGACACAAGTCGACCACGAGAACCGTGGTGCGCGGGACGGCGTGCATGGTAACGACCTGCCCTGCGTTTGTCATGTCGTCGCTGTTTTTTAAGTGTAGGCAAATGGTACCGCCTGGAAGCCAGACAAGGCCCTGGCGGCCATTAATCGCCACCATTCATCTGTCCCAGGCTCGTTCATCCTAGTAAATCGGCCATTTGCCACTATCCTGTACAAGACAGGGACGGCAAGCGTTTTGGTCCATTTCCGTTATCCGCCAGACGGTATGGCACAACGACACAATTCGACGGTCACAAAATGCGAACCTGTTGTTTTTTCCAACCAGTCCGCATTTTTTGATGAAAGGTGCTGGCATAACGCCTTTACCCGGATCAGAATTTGTCACAGAATTGGCGCCAATGATCTGGCAATTTTGAGGCATGATGCGGGCCTCTTAACAATTCAGGTTGAACATTTGGCAGCAGAGCTTGTCCTATCGACATCCTGCGGCCAATCCCGAGAACCGCTCCCCTGAACTAACCGGTTAAATAAATATGCGCCCAATGACAAAGGCAATTTATTCCAGCCGTACGGCTGACAAGTTCGTCGTGCGTCTGCCAGACGGAATGCGGGAACGCATTGCCGAGGTGGCTCGTAATCATCACCGCAGCATGAACTCTGAAATCATTGCGCGCCTGGAGCAAAGCCTGATTCAGGAAGGTGCACTGGGTGAAGAGCTGAGCATGCGCCTGGACAGCCCGGAGCTGTCTTTGCATGAGCGCGAACTGCTTCAACGCTTCCGACAACTCTCCCACCGTCAGCAGAACGCCCTCGTTTCGCTGATTGCCCATGACGTGGAGATGGCCGCAGACGCGACCTGATCATAGCCAAAACACTCAAGCCAGCCTCGTGCTGGCTTTTTTGTGCCTGGCGTTTGGCCCAGCTGAAATGCATGACGGCACACATATCGTGAACACCCACGACCCCATGTGGGAGCGAGCTTGCTCGCGATAGCGGTGTTGCCGTTGCATAGCGGCTGGACCTGCCAGATGCTCTTGCTTTGAGCGCTTGATCTCGACACCCCGTCATTCGAAAGGAAGCTCAAAAAAACGGCGCTTCCCATTTCTGAAAGAAGCGCCGTTTTTTCCAAGCGAACAGTTCTACGCCAAACAGGCGGGTTTCTCGATGAGCGACTCAGAGCAGGAAAATCGTCGCCAACCCCAGGAAAATGAAGAACCCACCGCTGTCGGTCACAGCGGTAATCATGACGCTGGCACCCATGGCAGGATCGCGTCCCATGCGGGCCAGGGTCATGGGGATCAAGACCCCCATCAATGCCGCCAGCAGCAGGTTGAGCGTCATTGCGGCCGTCATGACCACCCCCAATGACCAGCTGCCATAAAGCAGATAAGCCACCACACCAATCACCCCACCCCAAATCACGCCGTTGATCAAGGAGACCGCCAGTTCCTTGCGCATCAATCGCGATGTATTGCCGGTGCTGACCTGGTCCAGCGCCATGGCACGGACGATCATGGTGATGGTCTGGTTACCGGAGTTGCCACCGATGCCGGCGACGATGGGCATCAGCGCCGCGAGCGCCACCAGCTTCTCGATGGAGCCCTCGAACAGGCCGATGACCCGGGAAGCGACAAACGCCGTGATCAGGTTGATCGCCAGCCAGGCCCAGCGGTTGCGCAGGGACTTCCAGACCGAGGCGAAGATGTCTTCTTCTTCGCGCAGACCGGCCATGTTGAGGACTTCGCTTTCGCTTTCCTCACGAATCAAGTCGACCATTTCATCGATGGTCAGACGGCCGATCAGCTTGCCGTTCTTGTCGACCACCGGTGCAGAAATCAAGTCATAACGTTCGAATGCCTGGGCCGCATCGTAGGCGTCTTCGTCCGGGTGGAAGCTCACCGGATCGCTGGCCATAACCTCGGCCACCTGCTTTTCCGGGTCGTTGACGAGCAAACGCTTGATGGGCAGCACGCCCTTGAGCACGCCGTCGTAGTCGACCACGAAAAGCTTGTCGGTATGGCCAGGCAGTTCCTTGAGGCGACGCAGGTAGCGCAAGACCACTTCAAGGCTGACATCCTCGCGGATCGTCACCATCTCGAAGTCCATCAACGCACCGACCTGCTCCTCGTCATAGGACAACGCCGAGCGCACACGCTCACGCTGCTGGCCGTCGAGGGCCTCCATCAGTTCGTGAACAACGTCCCGTGGCAGTTCGGGCGCAAGGTCGGCGAGTTCGTCGGCGTCCATTTCCTTGGCCGCCGCCAGCAACTCATGATCATCCATGTCGGCGATCAGGGTTTCGCGAACCGAATCCGACACTTCGAGCAGGATGTCACCGTCTCGATCAGCCTTGACCAACTGCCAGACCGTCAGACGCTCTTCCAGGGGCAAGGCTTCAAGAATGTAGGCGACGTCGGCGGAGTGCAGGTCATCGAGCTTGCGTTGCAGCTCGACGAGATTCTGCCGGTGGACCAGGTTTTCGACCCGGTCATGATTCGGGCCTTCCTGGCGATGCGTCAGGTCTTCGACGACCCGCTGGCGCTGCAGCAGCTCAACGACTTGAGCGAGACGATCCTGAAGGCTTTCCTGCGTTTTTTTTACTTCTACTTGGGTCATAGGCGAACTCCACTCCCAGCAGTGGAGCACGCCGGAAGGATCAATCAGTTAATTCATGATTGGCAAAACTAAATATTGAGTAACTACTGGGTAAGTCCATGGAGATATTCCAAAGCCCCGGCGGGGCTGACGGGCGCAATCATACACCGCTTGACGCTTTAAAACGCTAAAAAATCATGGCAAGAACAAGCGCTTGCGAGACAAACCTGAACGCAGGCTGAACCTTGTGCTTTACGACGACTTATCCGGAAAAGAAAACACACGCCTCGACAGAAATGCGGCGACTACCCTGTTCTCCTGCACCGTCAAGGAGGACGACCGGATGCCCATCAACCACTACCTGATTCTGCTCGCCAGCCTGCCCTGCCTGCCTTTGTGGGCCGCCGGGCAAACCGTGCATCGCTGCGAAAGCATTGCGGGGCACGTGACATTCACCACCTTGAGTTGTGGCCCGGGTGAAGCCCTGTCACTCCAGCAGATCCATCCCTACAGCCCAGGTTCGATCGAGCCGACGACCGAGGCGATGCTGCCCGAAGCGGAGCGCTGGCAAACATCCGGCAACACAACCACGCGCAAGGAGCCGACCGTGGTCGGCCAGTTCCAGGACCGCTGCGGGAACCTCATCGATGCCAGGCAACGCCGCGATGCCATCCTGGAACGACGAATCGTCGTCGGCATGAGCCAACAGGACGTCGAGAGCGCCCTGGGCAAGCCAGACTCAGTCAAGATTCGAAATTCGAGCACACGGTATACCTACAAGGCGAAGAAAGGTCGCAGCGCAGAGGTCGTGTTCGATGAAAGGGGGTGCGTGAAAGGCAAATCGTAGACAGCAAAAAGCCCGCGTTTAACGCGGGCTTTTTGGTGTTTGGTGCACTCGACAGGATTCGAACCTGTGACCGCTCGGTTCGTAGCCGAGTACTCTATCCAGCTGAGCTACGAGTGCAAGTTGTGGTTTTATACCAGATCACAACTGGTTGAAGCCAAGTTATTTGCATTGCTGCAAACAACTCTTAAATGGTGCACTCGACAGGATTCGAACCTGTGACCGCTCGGTTCGTAGCCGAGTACTCTATCCAGCTGAGCTACGAGTGCATTTGTTGCCGCGCATTATAGGTCGTCAAATCCTTTTGTAAAGCGCTTTTTTTCAGTAATTTCAACCACTTACTGATCAAGCCAGGTTCTGACGCACTAAACGAATAATGGCGGAGAACGGGGGATTCGAACCCCCGACACCCTTTTGAGGTGTACTCCCTTAGCAGGGGAGCGCCTTCGGCCACTCGGCCAGCTCTCCGCAACACGGGGCGTATATTAACCACCTTCATCCCCGTTTGCAAACATAAAAATCGATAAAAATTAATGGCTTGGTTCGTCGTCCTTCTCTTTCTTGATACGCAGGTAGATTTCCTCCCGGTGTACAGCAACCTCTTTCGGGGCGTTGACGCCGATACGCACTTGGTTTCCTTTGACGCCGAGCACGGTCACGGTGATTTCGCCATCGCCAATAATCAGGCTTTCTGCACACCGACGAGTCAGAATCAGCATACCTTTCTCCTCACGCAATTCACTTAAGGGACAACAGTCTGCAAAAAAAAGGCATTGGACCTACAACCGAAACGGTCGAAGCCTACAGGCCTAGTATTGACCAGCGCGGGCAAAAGAACAGTTTTGGGACGCGCCATTCAGAAAAACAAAGGGCGCGGTCCAGCCGCGCCCTTTGGATAACGCTTTACTCGCCCTGCTGGGCAGCAGCGTCGAGCTCGAAAGCCGTGTGCAGGGCGCGCACGGCCAGTTCCAGGTATTTCTCTTCGATCACCACGGAAACCTTGATTTCCGAAGTAGAGATCATCTGGATGTTGATGCTTTCCTTGGCCAGGGATTCGAACATGCGGCTGGCCACGCCTGCGTGGGAACGCATGCCGACACCGACGATCGAGACCTTGGCGATCTTGGTATCGCCCACCACTTCCCGGGCACCGATCTCGCCAGCGGTCTTTTTCAGGATCGCTTCGGCAGACTGGTAGTCGTTGCGGTGCACGGTGAAGGTGAAGTCAGTGGTGTTATCGTGCGAGACGTTCTGCACGATCATGTCGACTTCGATGTTCGCGGCACTGATCGGGCCGAGAATCTTGAACGCCACGCCGGGGGTGTCTGGCACGCCACGGATGGTCAGCTTGGCCTCATCGCGGTTGAAAGCGATGCCGGAAATGATCGGCTGTTCCATGGATTCCTCTTCATCAATAGTAATGAGGGTGCCCGGACCCTCTTTGAAGCTGTGCAGGACGCGCAGCGGAACGTTGTACTTGCCGGCGAATTCGACCGCCCGGATCTGCAACACCTTCGAGCCGAGACTGGCCATTTCCAGCATTTCTTCGAACGTAATCTTGTCCAGGCGCTGGGCCACAGGCACCACCCGTGGGTCGGTGGTGTAGACACCGTCCACATCGGTGTAGATCTGGCATTCGTCAGCCTTGAGAGCCGCCGCCAGTGCTACGCCCGTGGTGTCGGAACCGCCACGGCCGAGGGTGGTGATATTGCCCTGTTCGTCCACGCCCTGGAAACCGGCGACAACCACGACACGGCCAGCCTTCAGGTCGCCGCGAATCTTCTGGTCGTCGATCTGCAGGATACGCGCTTTGTTGTGCGCGCTGTCCGTCAGGATACGCACCTGATTGCCGGTGTAGGACACCGCCGGCACACCACGCTTGATCAGCGCCATGGCCAGCAAGGCGATGGTCACCTGCTCGCCAGTGGAAACGATCACGTCCAGCTCACGGGGAACCGGTTGCTGGTCGCCGCTGATTTGCTTGGCCAGATCGATCAGACGGTTGGTCTCGCCGCTCATTGCCGACAGCACAACCACCAGGTCATCGCCCGCTTCACGGAATTTCTTAACCTTGTCGGCGACTTGTTCGATTCTCTCGACAGTGCCGACCGAGGTGCCTCCAAATTTCTGTACGATCAAAGCCATTTCAAAGCCGCCTCTGCCCATGAAGGGCGCCCAATAAATCACTCAAACAGCGGCCGGGCTCGTCACTAGACCACGAGCCCGGCGACACTGCCTTAAATACCCTGCTCTACGAATGCAACGGTCTGGGCCAGTGCCGCGTCCAGGGCGCCGACGTCGGTACCACCGCCTTGCGCCATGTCCGGACGACCACCGCCCTTTCCGCCCACTGCCGCAGCGGCCTGCTTCATCAAATCACCGGCCTTGAGTTGGCCAGTCAGGTCTTTGGTCACGCCTGCGACGAGAACGACCTTTTCCTCATGGACACTGCCGAGCAGGATCACTGCGCGGCCGAGTTTGTTCTTCAGTTGATCGACCAGCGCCAGCAGCGCCTTGCCATCCTGGCCGTCCAGACGCACGGCCAGCACCTTCACGCCCTTGACGTCCACCGCCTGGGCCGACAGATCGTCGCCCGCGGCACTGGCGGCCTTGGCCTGCAACTGTTCGAGCTGCTTCTCCAGCAGGCGGTTGCGCTCCAGCACAGCCGACAGCTTGTCGATCAGGTTGTCGCGACTGCCCTTGATCAGGGTTGCCGCTTCCTTGAGTTGTTCTTCGGCCGCGTTGAGGTACGCCAGGGCCGCGGCGCCGGTGACCGCTTCGATCCGGCGCACACCGGATGCCACGCCACCTTCGCTGATGATTTTCATCAGGCCGATGTCGCCGGTCCGGTTGGCGTGAATGCCACCGCACAGTTCAACGGAGAAGTCGCCCATGCTCAGTACCCGCACGCTGTCGCCATACTTCTCGCCGAACAACGCCATCGCGCCCTTGCGCTTGGCGGTCTCGATGTCGGTCTCTTCGGTTTCCACCGGGGAGTTCTTGCGAATCTCGGCGTTGACGATCTCTTCCAGCGCCTTGAGTTGCTCAGGCTTGATGGCTTCGAAATGGCTGAAGTCAAAGCGCAGGCGCTGACTGTCCACCAACGAGCCCTTCTGCTGGACATGCTCGCCCAGCACCTGGCGCAACGCCGCGTGCAGCAAGTGGGTGGCGGAGTGGTTCAGCGATGTAGCATGGCGCACCTCGGCGTCGACATGGGCGGCCACCGGGGCGGCGATCATCAGGCTGCCCGACGCCAGCACGCCGTGGTGCAGGAACGCACCGCCGGTCTTGGTGGTGTCACGCACGTCGAAACGCGAGTTGCCCGCCTGCAGGTAACCGCTGTCGCCGATCTGGCCACCGGACTCGGCGTAGAACGGGGTCTTGTCCAGCACGATCACGCCTTCCTGGCCTTCGCTCAGGATGTCGACCGATTGCCCGTCCTTATAGATGGCAACGATCTTGGCCGAGCCGGTGGTACCGGCATAACCGGTGAACTCGGTGGCCACGTCTACCTTGACCAGGCTGTTGTAGTCCATGCCGAAGGAGCTGGCGGAACGCGCACGCACCCGCTGGGCTTCCATCTCGCGCTCGAACCCTTCCTCGTCGAGGGTCAGGTTGCGTTCGCGGGCGATGTCGCCGGTCAGGTCCATCGGGAAGCCATAGGTGTCGTACAACTTGAACACCACGTCGCCCGGAACCACGTTGCCCTTGAGTTCGGCCAGGTCCTGCTCGAGGATCTTCAGGCCTTGCTCCAGGGTCTTGGCGAATTGCTCTTCTTCAGCCTTGAGCACGCGTTCGATATGCGCCTGCTGGGACTTGAGTTCCGGGAAGGCGTCGCCCATCTCGGCCACCAATGCCGCGACGATCTGATAGAAGAAGCTGCCCTTGGCGCCCAGCTTGTTGCCGTGACGGCAGGCGCGACGGATGATCCGGCGCAGTACATAGCCACGGCCTTCGTTGGACGGCAGCACGCCGTCGGCAATCAGGAAGCCGCAGGAACGGATGTGGTCGGCGACCACTTTCAGCGAGGCCTGGTTGTCGTTGGTGCAACCGATGGCCTTGGCCGACGCGCTCAGCAGGCTCTGGAACAGGTCGATTTCGTAGTTGGAATGAACGTGCTGCAGCACCGCACTGATCCGTTCCAGGCCCATGCCGGTGTCCACCGACGGCGCTGGCAGCGGATGCAACACGCCATCGGCGGTGCGGTTGAACTGCATGAACACGTTGTTCCAGATCTCGATGTAGCGGTCGCCGTCTTCTTCCGGCGAGCCGGGTGGGCCGCCCCAGATGTCGGCGCCGTGATCGTAGAAGATCTCGGTGCAAGGGCCGCATGGGCCGGTGTCGCCCATGGTCCAGAAGTTATCGGAGGCGTAAGGCGCGCCTTTGTTGTCGCCAATGCGCACCATGCGCTCTGGCGGGACACCGACCTCTTTGGTCCAGATGTCATAGGCTTCGTCGTCGGTGGCGTAGACCGTGACCCAAAGCTTCTCCTTGGGCAGGTTCAGCCACTTGTCGGAGGTCAGGAAGGTCCAGGCGAAGGTGATGGCGTCACGCTTGAAATAGTCACCGAAGCTGAAGTTACCCAGCATTTCGAAGAACGTGTGGTGACGTGCGGTATAGCCGACGTTTTCCAGGTCGTTGTGCTTGCCGCCGGCACGCACGCACTTCTGGCTGCTTACCGCACGGGTGTAGGCACGTTTTTCCTGGCCCAGGAAGCAGTCCTTGAACTGGTTCATCCCCGCGTTGGTGAACAGCAGGGTCGGGTCGTTGCCCGGAATCAAAGAGCTGGAGGCTACTCGGGTGTGGCCTTGCTCTTCGAAGAAGCGAAGGAAGGCTTCACGGATTTCTGCGCTTTTCATTAGGTTCTTCCACGGAGGCTGCGGCCAAAGGCCTGTGCAAAACGTCAACAGACGAAGCAACGGCAAAGGGCCGCATTATATCGGCCCTGCGCGTGGGGTACAGCGTGTTTATACGATAGAAACTGTCAATTGCCCCGGTTAGCGGGTCATTGGCGAGAAAATTCGACGAAAGTGGCGACCACCTGGCCGATTTGCGCCGCGCTCACGTCCATGTGCGTCACCATTCGCAGGCGTGGCGCCGCGCTGATCTTGACGCCCCGTTCATCGGCGAACGCCTTGATCGCCTCGGCCCGCTCGCCCATTTGTACGTAGACCATGTTGGTCTGCACCGGCTCGACCTCGTAACCCGCCCCACGCAGGCCCTCGGCAAGCCGCTGGGCATTGGCGTGGTCATCGGCCAGGCGCTGGACCTGATGCTCCAGGGCATACAACCCGGCCGCCGCGAGGATCCCGGCCTGGCGCATGCCGCCACCGACCATCTTGCGCAGGCGGCGGGCTTTGCCGATCAGTTCGACGCTGCCGCACAGGACCGAGCCCACCGGAGCGCCAAGGCCCTTGGACAGGCACACCGACACCGAATCGAAATGTTGCGTGATTTGCCGGGCATCGACATTCAACTTGACCGCAGCGTTGTACAACCGCGCCCCGTCCAAGTGCAGGGCCAGGCCATGTTCCTGGGTGAAGCGTCGGGCCCGGGCCAGGTATTCCAAGGGCAGCACCTTGCCCTGCATGGTGTTTTCCAGGGCCAGCAGGCGGGTGCGGGCAAAGTGAAAGTCATCGGGCTTGATCGCCGCGGCGACGTGCGCCAGGTCCAGGGAACCGTCCGCTTGCACCTCGAGGGGCTGGGGTTGGATCGAACCGAGCACCGCCGCACCGCCGCCCTCGTATTTGTAGGTATGGGCCTGCTGGCCGACGATGTACTCATCGCCGCGTTCGCAGTGGGCCATCAACCCCAGCAGATTACTCATGGTGCCCGACGGCACGAACAGCGCCGCCGCGAATCCCAGGCGCCCGGCCAGTTCGGCTTCGAGGCGATTGACGGTCGGGTCTTCGCCATATACATCATCGCCGGTTGGCGCGCTGGCCATGGCATCCAGCATGCCGGCGGTAGGTTGGGTGACCGTGTCGCTGCGAAGATCGATAACACTCATGAATCTAGCCTCGGGTTCTGGCGGGGGATTCCCTTTCGAAGGGCAATTACTGCGGGCATGGTGAAGAATAATCAAGACTGATCGACGGAAAGCCTGAAGATTATCCAGAACGCCTGTGGGAGCGAGCTTGCTCGCGATGGCGGCAGCGCATCCAGCATCAACGCAAGCTGAACCACCGCTATCGCGAGCAAGCTCGCTCCCACAGTAGGTTATGTGTTAAAAATCCTCCGCCGCCAAAAACCATGGCGGCAAAACGTTCTCAGGGCGGGGTGTAACTCCCCACCGGCGGTAATTGCACGCAACGTGCATAGCCCGCGAGCGCTTGGTGGTACACCACTTTTTGGGGTGTAGCGGCAAGGTCAGCAGACCCGGTGTGATCCCGGGGCCGACGGTCATAGTCCGGATGAAGAGAGAACGGGATTGGTACCCAAGGGCCGACTGCGACTGTCTTGTACGCGGCGTACCCTCGAATCCCCTTCGATTCATGACGCCCTGTTTTTCACACAAACAGGAACCAGAACATGCAACCCACTGCAATCGACAGCAAAAGCAAAAGTCATCCGGGCGAGCGCGTCGCGTTCATCCAGGCCTGCTGGCACAAGGAAATCGTCGACCAGAGCCGTAAAGGCTTCGTCGCCGAAATGATCATCCAGGGTTACCAGGAAAGCGATATCGACTTCTTCGAAGTCGGCGGCGCCTTCGAGATTCCGCTGCACGCCAAGCTGCTGGCCAAGTCAGGCCGTTACGCCGGCATCGTCGCCGCCGGCCTGGTGGTGGACGGAGGTATCTACCGTCACGAGTTCGTCGCCCAATCGGTGATCAGCGGCCTGATGCAGGTTCAGTTGGAAACCGAAGTGCCAGTGTTCTCGGTGGTGCTCACGCCGCATCATTTCCATGCGGGGGAAGAACATCAGAAATTCTTCTTCGAGCATTTCGTGCACAAGGGCCAGGAAGCGGCGAAGACTTGCGCCGATACCCTGCACAAGACCCGGGCGTTGCGTCGCAGTGAGCAGCGGGCGGTAGCGAGCTAAACATCACCCAAAAAACTGTGGGAGCGGGCTTGCTCGCGAATGCGGTGTGTCAGTTAACCAATATTTTTACTGACACACCGCATTCGCGAGCAAGCCCGCTCCCACATTTGAAAGATGTGGCTTCAGGCCAGGTTTTCGTCAGTCGCCGGTACGATCAGGATCCCGGCCCGCAAGCCATTCTTGACCTTGGGGTTCGGGAAGATGATCCGGGCGCCCTCCTCTTCGATCACCCAGCGGGTCTGGGCGATGTCTTCGGCCAGCACATAACCTTTTTCAAGCTCGGAGAAGTTCTCGATGTCCGCCGGCAGGTTCAGGCGGAAGCTGTCGCTGTGCTTGATGATTTCCCGCGCCACGCTGAATAGCTGCAGGCCATCCAACCCTTCGTCCAGCTCAGGCTCGTTGCCTTCGATGATCTGTTGCAGGCGGGTCTCCAGCAGGCCGACGTTGACCCCATCGTTCTGCCCGAATGGCCGGGCCTTGCCCAGTTCCAGGGTGAAGGACTCGGCGCCGAGCTGATCGTAGGTGTAGGCACTGAAGACGATGGACGGCTTGTTCTGCAGCAACACCGCCTCCATGCCCGCGGCACGCAGGCGCGCCAGCTCGCGGCGTGAATGCGCGCGGCCTTCCTTCCAGGGGTAAAGGGCAAACTGCTCGATCTTCGAACCGCGGATAGCGGTGTGCAGGTCGTAATGCAAGCGACTGCGCTCCGGCCGACTGAAGAAGCTGGCGGCCAGCCGTTCCAGCTCGCAGGCCCGCAGCGCTTCAGCACCGCCACTGAGCTCATGGCGACCATTGAACAGCCGGTTGACGTCCTGCTCGACGAAACGCTCACCGCGCCGGATGGCCTCGGGGTTGCCGAACAGGAACAGAATGCGTGCCCGCGGCTTCAGGTCGCCACGGGCAATGTCGTGCAGCAGGCGGTCGAGCAATTCGATCGGCGCGGTTTCATTGCCGTGGATACCGGCCGAGAGCAGCAGGTCCAGGCCGTTATCCCGGGCTTCGGGCGGCTTGACCTCCAGCGCGCCCTCGCTCAACCAGCGCATCCGTACGCCTTCGACAGTCAGTTGAGTCTTCTCCGCCGGTTCACGGCCGGCGAGGGTCAGTTCAAGCAGTTTGCCGAGGGCGAGCATAGCGCGGTTTCCTTAGTGGTCGTGGCCGCAATCCGGGCCATGGACATGGTCATCGTCGCCAACGTCCGCCGGTTCCATTTCCAGTTGCAGGCTGACCAGGTTGGTCGCCAATGGACGCAACAACAGGTTGGCGTATTCCTCGTCCCCTTCCTCGACATCGACGCCGATCAGCAACTGACCGCGGCCATCCTGCTGGATCCACAACTCCTTGCCTTGCCACATCACCGCGACACGGGTGCAGGAGGTTTCCAGTTGGGTGCCGTCGGTGTCTTCAAGGATCAGCTGCAGGGTATCGCTCATGTCTTTACGTTCTCGTCTGGGGATAAGGCAACGCGCCCTGCTTTGACTGTAGTCAGGTCGCGCGCGCTTTCAATTGATCTGGAAAGGATAAACCGCGCCAAGTTTAAGGATTTGTGTCAGTTCATCCAGTGCCCCACGGCATTCGAGCAGCAACTGCGGGTCTGCCAGGTCATTTTCGGTCATGCGATCGCGGTAGTGCCGCTCGACCCATTGGGTCAGCGAATCGTACAACGGCGCGGTCATGATAACCCCTGGGTTGACGGCCGCCAGCTCGGTTTCATTGAGGGCCACGCGCAACCTCAGGCAAGCCGGGCCGCCACCGTTCTGCATGCTTTGCTTGAGGTCGAAGACCTTCACTTCGCGAATGATCCCGCCAGCGCCCGTCAGGCCTTGCAGGTATTGCCAGACGCGTTCGTTGCTGCGGCATTCTTCCGGCACGATCAAGAGCATGGAGCCGTCGGGACGCGACAGCAACTGGCTATTGAACAGGTAGGAACGTACCGCGTCATCGACAGTAACCGCCGAACGCGGCACGCACACCGATTGAAATTTCCCACCGACCTTGGCGAGTTTGCTGCTCAACTCGGCCAACATCTTGTCGGTCTCGAGAAACGCGTCCTCGTGATAGAACAGCACTTCGCCATTGCCCACCGCGATCACATCGTTGTGGAACACACCCTGGTCGATCACCGACGGATTCTGTTGGGCGTACACCACGCCCTCCTCCCGCAGCCCATGCAGGCGGGCAACGGCCTGGGAGGCTTCCAGGGTCTGGCGCGCCGGATACTTCTGCGGTGCGGGATAACGGGTGTCGAAGGCGCTGCGACCGAAGACGAAGAACTCCACGCCGGCCTCGCCGTGGGCGCGGCAGAAACGCGTGTGGTTAGCCGCGCCTTCATCGCCGAACTGCGCCACCGCCGGCAACGCGGCGTGGTGGGCGAAGTGCTGCTGGTCGGCAAACATGGCCCCCAACACGCGACTGGTGGTCGGATGCTCGATGCTGCGGTGGTACTTGCAGTTCAGGTTGGCGGCGGTGAAATGCACGCGTCCATCGGCGGTGTCGGCACTCGGGCTGACGGTGGCGGCGTTGGCCACCCACATGCTGGAGGCCGAGCAGCTGGCGACCAGCAACGGCATCGCTTCCTTCGCGGCCTGCTGGATGACCTGGGCATCGCTGCCGGCAAAGCCCAAGCGGCGCAGGGCCGCCACGTCCGGACGCTCCTGCGGCGCCAGCACGCCTTGCTGGAAACCCATGTCCATCAACGCTTTCATTTTCGCCAGGCCCTGCAACGCCGCTTCCTTGGGGTTGGAGGACTGCTGGCTGTTGCTCTGGGACGCGACGTTGCCGTACGAGAGCCCACCGTAGTTATGGGTCGGCCCCACTAGACCGTCAAAGTTGACTTCATAGGATTTCATCAGCGAGGCTCCACGAGAATCTGTTTTTTATAGGCATCAAATAACAACTGCGGCGCGGCTATCGCGAGCAAGCTCGCTCCCACAGGGTCTTGCACTGTCCTTGTGGGAGCGAGCTTGCTCGCGATCGGGGTTCACACCATTCTCACGCCGGGGGTCAGGGCAGCCGGCATGACAAGGCTTGGCGTTTCCAGGGAAGCCACCGGGTACGCGCAATAATCGGCCGCGTAATAAGCACTGGCGCGATGGTTGCCCGAGGCACCGACACCGCCGAACGGGGCGCTGCTGGCGGCACCGGTCAGCTGTTTGTTCCAGTTGACGATACCGGCGCGGCTCTGCAGCCAGAATTGCTGGTAACGCGCCTGGGAATCGGACAGCAACCCGGCGGCCAGGCCGTATTGCGTATTGTTGGCCTCGGTAATGGCCGCGGCGAAGTCCGTGTAGCGGATCACTTGCAGCAACGGCCCGAACAGCTCTTCATCAGGACGCTCGGCCACGGCGGTCACATCCAGGATACCCGGCGTCAGCAATGCCGCCTGGGGCTGCGGCTGGGTCATGGCCAACAGCGGCACGGCGCCTTTGCCCAGCAAATGGTTTTGCGCGTCCATCAGCGCCTTCGCCGCGCCCAGGGAAATCACCGAGCCCATGAACGGTGCCGGTTGCTGGTCGAAGGCACCGACTTCAAGGGTCGAGCTGACCGCCACCAGGCGCGCCAGCAAGGCATCGCCCCAGGCGCCTTCCGGCACCAGCAGGCGGCGCGCACAGGTGCAGCGCTGTCCGGCGGAAATGAAGGCCGACTGGATAATGGTGTAGACCGCCGCATCGACGTCCGCCACCTCATCCACCACCAGTGGGTTGTTACCGCCCATTTCCAGCGCGAGGATCTTGTCCGGGCGCCCGGAAAATTGTTGATGCAGCAGATTGCCGGTGCGGCTGGAGCCGGTGAAGAACAGCCCGTCGATACCTGGGTTCGCTGCGAGGGCGATACCGGTTTCCCGCGCGCCTTGCAGCAGGTTCAGCACACCCGCCGGCAGACCGGCCTCGATCCAGCACTTGACCGTCAGTTCGGCGACTTTCGGCGTCAGCTCGCTCGGCTTGAACAACACGCTGTTGCCGGCCAGCAGTGCGGGCACGATGTGGCCATTGGGCAAGTGCCCGGGGAAGTTGTAGGGGCCGAAGACCGCCACCACGCCGTGGGGCTTGTGGCGCAGCACGGCGGTGGCGTCGCCCAGGGGGCCGCTCTTCTCGCCGGTCCGCTCGCGGTAGCTCTGCACCGAAATGGCGACTTTGTTGACCATGCTGGTCACTTCGGTCGCCGCTTCCCACAACGGCTTGCCGGTTTCTTCACCGATGCACTGGGCCAGTTCGTCGGAGTGGCTTTTCAGGGCCGCGGCAAAAGCTTTCAGCACCTGGATACGTTCATCCAGCGAGCGCCGTGCCCAGTCCGGAAACGCCTGGCGCGCGGCCTGCACCGCCGATTCCACTTGCGCCGCCGTGGCGCCGTTGCCCGACCACAACACCTGCTGGGTCACGGGGTTCAACGACTCAAAGAGGTCGCCCTGGCCTTCCAGCCAGCTACCTGCGATGTACAACGAATTCATCATTTCGACTCCCGGGCAGCGGACAACGCAACGGCACGCACCTGATCGCCGGCATTGAGCTGAAGACGTTTGGCGGTCAGCGGATCGACCACCAGAGTGCCTGCGGCGAAACGCGCCGGTGCAGCCGTGATGCGGCAGTCTTCGCGCTTGCGGTTGTGGATGAGGAACGGCGTGGCGTCATCGCCCGGCGTGCCGATGGCCAACACCAGCGCCTGGCTGTCGCGAATCGCGCGGATCTTGCCGGTTTCGCACTCCACCGCCGGGCCGGCGTCGAAGATGTCGACGTAACCCTGATAGCTGAAACCTTCGCTCTTGAGCATCGACAAGGCCGGTTCAGTGTCCGGATGAACCTGGCCAATCACGGCCCGGGCATCTTCGGATAGGAAACAGGTGTACAGCGGGAATTTGGGCATCAGTTCAGCGATGAACGCCTTGTTGCCCACGCCGGTGAGGTAATCGGCCTGGCTGAACTCCATTTTGAAGAAATGCCGGCCCAAGCTTTCCCAGAACGGCGAACGGCCGTTGTCGTCGGACATGCCGCGCATCTCGGCAATGATCTTGTTGCCGAACAATTGCGGAAACTCGGCGATGAACAACAGCCGCGCCTTGGCCAGCATCCGGCCATTGAGGCCACTGCGGTAGTCGGCGTGGAGAAACAGCGAGCACAGCTCGGAATTGCCGGTCAGGTCGTTGGCCAGGAACAGAGTCGGGATTTCCCGATAGATGTTCAATTCCTGGGAAGCGCTGACCGTCAGGCCGACCCGAAAGTTATACCAGGGCTCACGCAGCCCCACGGCACCGGCGATGGCGGAAATGCCCACCACGCGACCGTCATCGTCTTCGAGCACGAACAGGTAGTCCGCGTCACCGCGCCCGGCTTCGCCGCGAAAGGTCTTCTCGGCCCAACCCACCCGATGGGCCAGGCGCTCTTCATTGGCCGGCAAGGTGGTCAGGCCAGTGCCCGTGCTGCGGGCCAGGGCGATCAGAGCGGGTAAATCGCTGCTGCGTACGGGACGAACGATCATGCTATCTCCTCAAACGGGCCGCTTGCGCCACCCGCGAAACTCATTAAACCGCCACCAGGCGCACGCTGGCGCCTTCGCCAACGCCCAAGGCTTCGGCCGCTTCCATATCCAGGGTCACCGGTTTGCCCGGCGCGTAGTCGAGTTCGAGCAGCACGGCGCGGTAATCCTGCAACTGGGCATTGGCCACCAGGTATTGGCGGCCGGCGCCCTTGACCGGCTCGCCGATCTTGACCGGCACCACGCGGCTCTGGGCGATCGAGCGGATGCCCGAGACGCGGGCATGCAGGGTCGGGCCACCGTCGAAGATGTCGATGTAGTGATCGGTCTCGAAACCCTCGCGCATCAGGATGTCGAAGGTGATCTGCGCCCGCGGATGCACCTGGCCCATGGCTTCCTGGGCGGCATCCGGCAACAGCGGCACGTAGATCGGGTAATGGGGCATCAGCTCGGCGAGGAAGGTACGGCTCTTCAGCCCGCACAGGCGCTCGGCGGCGGCGTAGTTGAGGTCGAAGAAGTTGCGACCGATGGCGTCCCAGAACGGCGAATCACCATTCTCATCGCTGTAGCCGACGATCTCGGTCACCACCGAATCGGCGAACCGCTCCGGATGGCTGGCGACGAACAGCAGCCGCCCCCGTGAGTTGAGCTCCGACCATGGCGAGCCCACCAGTTCCGGCACCACGTAGAAGCTGGTCAGCAGGCTGTTGCCGGTCAGGTCGTGGCATTGGGAGAGCACGTGGATCTTGTTGTGGATCTTCAGCTCGCGGGAGGCATGGACGAAGGTCTCGTTGCGAAAGCTGTAGAACGGTTCGGAATAACCGGCCGACGCTACGATGGCCGAACAGCCCGCCAGCTTGCCGGTCGCGGTGTCTTCGAGGACGAAGAAATAGCTCTCTTCACCGTTGAAGCTGACTTCGGCGGCAAACGAGGCTTCGCTTGCGGCGATCTTGTCGCTCAGGCGTTCCACGTCATCCGGCAAGGAAGTGACACCGATCGGACTGTCCGCAGCCAGACGCTGTACCTCGCCCAGATCCGCCATTTGCGCGGGGCGCATCACCAGCATGGTGTCACTCCTTAACTTGAAATAAAGGGTTCGACCCTCAGGTCGACACACAGAAAAAAACTAAACGAACACGCGGCTCCGCATTGCATCTGCCGCGGTCTTCGATTTTCAGCCGCAGCAAGCCCCCTGTGGGAGCGAGCTTGCTCGCGATAGCGGTGTATCAGTCAACATCGATGCTGGCTGGTCCGACGCCATCGCGAGCAAGCTCGCTCCCACAAGGGGTCCAGCTTCAGCGTCAGGCCTGGGTCAGCTTCGCCGCCGCCCGCTCGAAGCGGTCCAGGCCGGCGTCGATATCGGCGTCTTCCACCACCAGGCTCGGGGCGAAGCGAATCACGTCCGGGCCGGCTTGCAAGATCATCAGGCCTTCCTGTTCGGCGGCGTTGAAGATGTCCTTGGCCTTGCCTTTCCAGGCATCGTTCAGCACGCAACCGATCAGCAGGCCCAGGCCACGCACTTGGGTGAACAGGCCGTACTTCTCGCCGATCTGCTCCAGGCGCGCCTTGAACTTGGCGTGCTTGGTTTTGACACCAGCGAGCACCTCAGGCGTATTGACCACATCGATCACCGCTTCGGCCACTGCGCAGGCGAGCGGGTTGCCGCCATAGGTGGTGCCATGGGTGCCGACCACCAGGTGCTTGGCCAAGGCTTCGGTGGTGAGCATCGCCGCAATCGGGAAACCTCCACCCAGGCTCTTGGCGCTGGTGAGGATGTCCGGGACCACGCCGTAATGCATGTAGGCGAACAGATGACCGCTGCGGCCCATGCCGGTCTGCACCTCATCGAACACCAGCAACGCGTCGTGGGCATCGCACAGGTCGCGGGCGCCTTGCAGGTAGGCCTGCTCGGCCGGCAGCACGCCGCCCTCGCCCTGGATCGGCTCCAGCACCACGGCGCAGGTCTTGTCCGAGACAGCGGCTTTCAACGCGGCCAGGTCGTTGTAAGGAACGTGGGTGATGCCAGTGATTTTAGGCCCGAAACCGTCGGAGTACTTCGACTGCCCGCCGACGTTGACGGTGAACAGGGTGCGACCGTGGAAGCTGTTGAGCGCGGCGATGATTTCGTATTTTTCGCTGCCGAAACGATCGAACGCAACGCGACGGGCCAGCTTGAAGGCGGCCTCGTTGGCTTCGGCGCCGGAGTTGCAGAAAAACGCGCGCTCGGCAAACGTCGCGTTGACCAGCTTGTGGGCCAGGCGCAGGGCCGGCTCATTGGTGAAGACGTTGGAGACGTGCCACAGCTTGTTGGCCTGTTCGGTCAGTGCGCCGACCAGCGCCGGGTGGGCGTGGCCCAGTACGTTGACTGCAATACCGCCAGCGAAGTCGATCAACTCACGACCGGATTGGTCCCATACGCGGGAACCGGCACCACGCACAGGTATGAAGGCAGCAGGTGCATAGTTGGGAACCATAACCTGGTCGAAATCGGCGCGTTGTACCGCGGCTTGCTCAACGGACATCGGAGTCTCCTGATGAGGAACACCCGCCTGGAACTGGCGGGCTTGGTAAGGATTGTAAGGACAGTTTTCAGCCCGGCCTTGCCGCCAAGCGACAACTTCTTATAGCGCCAACCCACGTTTTGCGCGGGTTTACGGCAATGCGACAAATAGCGTCGCAAAGGCGCAGTTTAAACGTTGCCAAGGGATTTGAGGCGCCTGCGTCCATATTTCCGCTGCCAGACACAAAACACCTGTGGGAGCGAGCTTGCTCGCGATAGCGTCGGCTCAGCTGGCATTAGCGTCGACTGATAACCCGCCATCGCGAGCAAGCTCGCTCCCACGATTTTTTGTGTCGACCGCCCTATCCGCAGCCTTGCCGCCTAGCCGCGCTCGGACGGCACCGAGGACAATTCGAACGGGCTGCTGCTGCGTCGCTGGTTGCGGTCTTCCCGCGGCGTGGCGCCGAAGAAGTTGCGGTAGGCACTGGAGAAGTGTGGCCCCGAGGAGAAACCGCAGGACAGGCCGATCTGGATGATGGATTTGCTGGTCTGCATCAACATCTGCCGGGCCTTGTTCAGGCGCAGCTCCAGGTAATACTGGCTGGGCACGCGATTGAGGTATTGCTTGAAGATCCGCTCCAGTTGCCGGCGGGATACACACACATGCTGGGCGATTTCGTCGGTGGTCAGCGGCTCTTCGATATTGGCTTCCATCAGCAGCACCGCCTGGGTGAGCTTTGGATGGCTGGAGCCGAGGCGGTTCTGCAACGGGATGCGCTGGCGCTCGCCGCCTTCACGAATGCGCTCGACCACCAGCTCTTCCGACACCGCGCCGGCCAGTTCCGCACCGTGATCCCGGGCCAGGACCGCCAGCAACAGGTCCAGCACCGACATGCCACCGCAAGCGCTCAGGCGATCGCGATCCCAGTCGAACAGATGGCTGGTGGCGATGACCTTGGGGAAACGTTCGGAGAAGTCGTCCTGCCAGCGCCAATGCACGGCGGCACGGTAACCGTCGAGCAAACCCAACTGGGCCAAGGGATAGACACCCGCCGACAAACCACCGATCACGCAACCGGCACGCACCAGTTGCTTGAGGGCGCTGCTCAGGGGCGCGGCCAGTGCGGTCGGCGGCTCATCGGCCAGCAGGAACAGCTTCTGGAACCCCTCGAGCTTGCCGGCCCAAGGCTCGCCCGGCAATTGCCAGGCGCCGGCGGCCGCTGGCTCGGCCTGCAGGAACGACAACTCGTAGACCACATCCGGATGCACCCGCTGGGCGACACGCAAGGCCTCCTCGGCCAGCGCCAGCGTCAAGGCTTTAGTGCTGGGCCAAATCAGGAAACCTATTCGATGGGCAGTCATGGCGGGCGATCCGAAGCGAAAACAGTGTTAAAGCCAAAAGCGGCTGCAACCAAATTAGACCATCTGGCACGCGGTGCGCAGCATGACCCAAATCAGGTGCGTAACGGGAGCGATTACTTGAGGCTGCCCGAAAGAAATTGTTGCAGGCGCTCCGATTGCGGATTGACCAGCACTTCACGGGGGTTGCCGCTTTCTTCGACGATGCCCTTGTGCAGGAACACCAGTTGGTTCGAGACCTCGCGGGCAAAGCCCATTTCGTGGGTCACCACCACCATGGTCCGACCTTCCAGGGCCAGGGCCTGCATCACCTTGAGCACGTCGCCCACCAGCTCCGGGTCCAGCGCCGAAGTCGGTTCGTCGAACAGCATCACCTCAGGTTCCATCGCCAGCGCACGGGCAATCGCCACGCGTTGCTGCTCGCCGCCGGACATGTGGCCCGGGTAGGCATCCTTGCGATGGGCCACGCCGACCTTGTTCAGGTAGTGCTCGGCCTTCTCCCGCGCTTCAGCCTTGGCCACGCCCAGTACATGCACAGGCGCCTCCATGATGTTTTCCAGCGCGGTCATGTGGGACCACAGGTTGAAATGCTGGAACACCATCGACAGCCGCGAACGCATGCGCTGCAGTTGCTTGGGGTCCGCGGCCTTCATGGCGCCATCTTTGCCGGCGACCAGTTTCAGCTCTTCGTTGTTGAGCAGAATCTTGCCGGCATGGGGTTGCTCGAGCAGGTTGATGCAACGCAGGAAGGTACTCTTGCCGGAGCCACTGGAGCCGATGATGCTGATCACATCGCCAGCAGCGGCCTTCAGGGACACACCCTTGAGCACTTCGTGACTGCCATAGCGTTTATGCAGGTCTTGGACTTCAAGCTTGTACATGCGGTCGGTTCTCACAAAACGTCAGTCGTTGAGCAGTCGATCGGATCGATGCGTTATCAGTGCTTGCGCGGGGCCAGGTAACCCAGCCAGCGGCGCTCGGCCAGTTTGAACAGGCGCACCAGGATGAAGGTCAGGCACAGGTAGAAAGCGCCGGCCGTGATGTAAGCCTCGAACGGCAAGTAATACTGCGCATTCACCGTGCGCGCCGCGCCGGTGATGTCGATCAGGGTCACGATGGAGGCCAGGCTGGTGGTCTGCAACATCATGATCACTTCGTTGCTGTATTGCGGCAGCGCCCGACGCAAGGCCGACGGCAACAGGATCCGGCGATACAGCTTGTAGCGCGACATGCCCATGGCCTTGGCCGCCTCGATCTCACCATTGGGCGTGGCCCGCAGGCTGCCGGCGATGATTTCGGCGGTGTAGGCGCTGGTGTTGATGGCGAACGCCAGGCACGCACAGAACGTCGCACTGGACAGCCACGGCCAGAGGAAGCTTTCGCGCACGATCGCGAACTGCGCCAGCCCGTAGTAGATCAGGAACAGCTGCACCAGCATCGGCGTACCGCGGATCACGTAGGTGTAGAGCCAGGCCGTCATGTTGACGATCGGCTGCTTGGACACCCGCATCAGCCCCAGGGGCAACGCCGCCAGCAAGCCGAAGAACAGCGACAGGGCCAACAATTTGAGAGTGGTCAGCAAGCCGCTGAAATACAGCGGCAAGGCCTCATAGATGACGTTGTAGTCGAAGATCATAGATCAGCCGCCCTTACGCCTACCGAGTAGCGCTTCTCAAGGTGACGCAACGCCAGCAACGAGACACTGGTGATCACCAGGTACATCGCCGCCACTGCGAGGAAGAAGGTGAAAGGCTCGCGAGTGGCATCCGCCGCCTGCTTGGCCTTGAACATCATGTCTTGCAGGCCCACCACGGAAATCAGCGCGGTGGCCTTGGTCAATACCAGCCAGTTGTTGGTGAAACCCGGAATCGCCAGGCGAATCATCTGCGGCACCAGCACCCGGAAGAACACCTGGAAGCCGCTCATGCCATACGCCATGCCCGCCTCGGCCTGGCCCTTGGGAATCGCCATGAATGCACCGCGAAAGGTCTCCGACAGGTACGCACCGAAGATGAAACCCAGGGTGCCGATACCGGCCGCCAACGGGTTCAGGTCGATGTAGTCGTCGTAGCCGAGCATCGGCGCCACGCGATTGAGCAAGTCCTGGCCGCCGTAGAAAATCAGCAGGATCAGCACCAGGTCGGGAATGCCGCGAATGACCGTGGAATACAGGTCGCCCAGCCACGCCAGCCAGCGCACCGGAGAAAGGCGCAACGCAACGCCGATCAGCCCCAGGACGATGGCCAGGGCCATGGACGACAAGGCGAGCTCAAGCGTCAACCATGCGCCATCGAGGATGACAGCCCCGTAGCCTTTCAACATGATTCAGGTCCTCGAAAGTGGGATGAAAAAATGGCGCAAACCGCAGAGATCCTGTTGCTTGCGCCATTTCGCACGAGTGGCGGGACGTCGTTACTTGCCGTAGATGTCGAAAGCGAAGTACTTGTCCTGGATCTGCTTGTATTTGCCGTTCTCGCGGATGGCGGTGATCGCGCCATTGATCTTGTCTTTCAGCGCATCGCCCTTGCGAACCGCGATACCGATGCCGTCGCCGAAGTACTTCTCGTCGGTGAAGGCTGGGCCTACAAATGCGAAGCCCTTGCCGGCATCGGTCTTGAGGAAGCCGTCATCCAACAGGGTAGCGTCTGCCACGGTGCCGTCGAGACGGCCGGCGGAGACGTCCAGGTAGATTTCGTTCTGCGAACCGTACGGCTTGATCTCGGCACCCAGCGGGGCCAGGACTTCACGGGCGAAACGCTCGTGGATCGAACCGCGCTGCACGCCGATGTTCTTGCCCTTGAGCTCGGCGAGGCTGTCGCTGACCTGGGTACCGGCCTTCATCACCAGACGAGCCGGGGTGTTGTAGTACTTGTTGGTGAAATCAACGGACTTCTTGCGATCTTCAGTGATGGACATGGACGACAGGATCGCGTCGATCTTGCGCACCTTCAGCGCCGGTATCAGGCCGTCGAACTCTTGCTCGACCCAGACGCACTTGACCTTCATTTCTTCGCACAGCGCATTGCCGATGTCGTAGTCGAAACCGACGATGCTGCCATCCGGGGCTTTCGAGGCGAACGGAGGGTAAGCCGCTTCGATACCAATCTTCAGGGGTTTCTCATCAGCGAAGGTCGGCAGGGACAGCACGGACAGTGCCAGGGCGCCAAGCAGCACAAGTTTCTTCATCTTGGGACTCCATCGGTAAAGGGCGAAAACGGCAGAGTGAGCAACAGCCCAATATGCGAATGGGTGGAACGAACGTGGGTGCTGCGTCCTGGGAAGCTCACGGTTTATCCGACGCGAGCCACGACGAGCGAGTGATCGGCATTCTAACGACAGGCCCGAAGCCGATATTTCTTCAATGCGACAACAAATTACAGAAGCACCGAGAAAGCGGTTCGAGCACATTGACAGCTTCGCAAATTCATGCAAGAGCAAAAGAAGGGAAACCGATCTATGCTGCAAATAGCGGGCCCATTATTCGCAAACCCTTCTAATCCGGCAAGCACAGCGTGTCGGCTTATTTTCCAAGACGCCCGGAGCCGCCCTATGACGGCGCTTCGCGTTTCACATCGCCCCGTTGTGGCGCCTTTGGTTACACATTTCGAAACACCGGTAACGCTCAGACACGTCCTACTTCAAACCTCGATATTTATTCATCCGCCGAACCTGTGGCGAGGGAGCTTGCTCCCGCTGGGCTGCGAAGCAGCCCCAAAGCCAGGCACCGCGGTCGTTCGAACACCCTACTTGTGGCGAGGGGATTTATCCCCTCGCCACAAGGGCTATATGACGCGCACAAAAAAGCCCCGCCAGGCAAATGCCAGGCGGGGCTTCTTGAGGTCACAAACCGCCGTCAGGCAACGTTCATGGTCTTGTGCGTCTCGATCAAGTGCGCCACCACACCCGGGTCGGCCAGGGTGGAGATATCACCCAACCCGTCGTATTCCGCCGTGGCGATCTTGCGCAGGATGCGGCGCATGATCTTGCCGGAACGGGTCTTCGGCAGCCCTGGTGCCCACTGGATCACATCCGGCGACGCAATCGGACCGATCTCCTTGCGCACCCAGTTCTTCAGCTCCAGGCGCAGGGCCTCGCTGGTTTCCTCGCCAGCATTGAGGGTGACGTAGACATAGATGCCCTGCCCCTTGATGTCGTGCGGCACACCCACCACCGCCGCTTCGGCGACTTTCGGGTGAGCAACCATGGCGCTCTCGATCTCGGCCGTGCCCATGCGGTGGCCGGACACGTTGAGCACGTCATCCACTCGACCGGTGATCCAGTAGTAACCATCCTCGTCGCGACGGGCGCCGTCACCGGTGAAGTACATGCCACTGAAGGTCTTGAAGTAGGTGTCGACGAAACGGTCATGATCGCCGTACAGGGTACGGGCCTGGCCTGGCCACGAATCGAGGATCACCAGGTTGCCTTCGGCGGCGCCTTCGATCAGGTTGCCGAGGTTGTCCACCAGCGCCGGCACCACACCGAAGAACGGGCGAGTGGCCGAACCCGGCTTCAACGCCGTGGCGCCTGGCAATGGACTGATCAGCACGCCACCGGTCTCGGTCTGCCACCAGGTGTCGACGATCGGGCAACGTTCCTTGCCGACATTCTTGTAGTACCAGTCCCAGGCTTCCGGGTTGATCGGCTCGCCCACCGAACCCAACAGGCGCAGGCTGCTGCCATCGGCGCCTTCGACGGCGGCGGTGCCCGAGGCCATCATCGCGCGAATAGCCGTCGGGGCGGTGTAGAGGATATTGACCTTGTGCTTGTCGATGACCTTGGCCACCCGGGTGATGTCCGGGTAGTTCGGCACGCCTTCGAACAGCAGCGTGGTCGCACCGTTGGCCAGCGGGCCGTAGACGATATAGCTGTGGCCGGTGACCCAACCCACGTCGGCGGTGCACCAGTAGACCTCGCCTGGCTTGTAGTCGAACACGCGCTCATGGGTCAGCGCTGCGTACAGCAGGTAGCCGGCCGTGGTGTGCTGCACGCCCTTGGGCTTACCGGTGGAGCCAGAGGTGTAGAGGATGAACAGCGCTTCTTCGGCGCCCATTTCCTTCGGTGCGCAAACGGTGCCGGCCACTTTCATCAAGTCTTCGTACCAGATGTCGCGGTGCTGGTTCCACTTGATGCCACCACCGGTGCGCTTGCACACGATGACTTTCTGGATGCTGCTGGTTTCCGGGTTGGTCAGCGCGTCATCGACGTTGGCCTTGAGCGGGATCTTCTTGCCGGCGCGAACGCCTTCGTCGGCGGTGATCACCACTTTGGATTTGCAGTCGATGATCCGGCCGGCCAGCGCTTCAGGGGAGAAACCGCCGAACACCACCGAGTGAATCGCACCGATCCGGGTACAGGCCAGCATCGCGACCACAGCCTCAGGGATCATCGGCATGTAGATGGTCACCACGTCGCCGCGATGCACGTCCTGGCCACGCAGGGCGTTGGCGAACTTGCAGACTTCTTCATGCAGTTCGCGATAGGTGATGTTGCGGCTCTCGGACGGGTCATCGCCCTCCCAGATAATCGCAATTTGATCGCCGCGCTCAGCCAGGTGACGGTCGAGGCAGTTGTAGGACACGTTCAAGGTGCCATCGGCGAACCACTTGATGTCGACATGGTGATCGTCGAAGGAGGTCTGCTTCACCGTGGTGAACGGTTTGATCCAGTCGAGGCGCTTGGCCTGCTCGCGCCAGAAGCCATCCGGGTTGACGACCGACTGCTGATACATCGCCTTGTAGGTCGCCTCGTCAGTCAACGTACTGGCCGCAACCTCGGGGCGAACGGGATACAGAGAAGCCGCACTCATCTTTCTTACCTCGGAGACATAGTTGTTTTTGTATGGTCCCGTTGTAGCCCGGGGCGGGCCTATAGAACCATTCGACGATGGTAGTAACAAGTCCCTACAAAATGTCGGTACTAACCGGCAACCCCCTGCCTGCAGGCATTTTCCTGCGTGGGAGCAAGCCCCCTCCCGCAGTTTGTCCTACACCACAGATCCAATGTGGGAGCGAGCTTGCTCGCGATGACGGCAGCACCTCCAACATAGATGCCACAGACAACCCCACCACCTGCAGCGATTATTACCAGATCAACCAACAGTGTTTATCAAAACCAAGGCTTTTTGTGCCCAGCCCCACTCCCTAAAATTCATCTCGCCAACCGGCAAATACGATTAACGCAACACAGCCCCCACAAAGGCCGTTAATCCAACCTCCAATACTTGCTCCACACGCAACCCCAAAAAGGTTGCGTGACCCCACTCGACCTCAAAAAAGGTGAATCAGATGAAAGCTTTATGGGTTCTGGTCCTCGGCAGCCTGTGCGCCACCGCGATGGCGGATGAGGCCCCGACCGATGTCGCACAGCAAAAACCGGCCATTGAGGAGTACACCTACTCCACCCACCTGGACATCGCCAAGGTCATCTCCATGAGCGCCATCCCGAATGTCTGCGAAGTGGTCCCGGCGAAGATGGAGTACGACGACTCCAAGGGCCAACGCCACATCCTGCGCTACAGCGTCATGGGAACCGGTTGCTCCAACGGCTGATCACAACTGGCAATTTCCACGGCCCGATTTCGCTCGGGCCTGGTTGTGTCTGGAGCCACCAAAAACGCCCCACAAACACAACATGTAGTGCAAACCCGCAAAAAACGCTGGTTTTTTAATCAAAAAAATCTGCGATCCGCTTCATGCAAAAAAAATCTTAAGCGGCCAAAGCCTTGTAAACCCTCGCTCCCACGCGGATATGCCACCCGCCGCCCCTTCTGTGAGCTATTTCGCCGCACCACGTAGGCAAAAAAGTCCTTATAATGCCGCCTTAAACGGGCCTGCAATATTCCCTTACAGGGGATCACGCTTACTGGGAGCCTACGCAGAGGCCAATCGCCTCCTCGCGTTCACCGCCGCTCCGGTATGACCCGTACATTTTTCTGTTTATTGCCTGCGTCAGCTGCTGCAACAAACGATTTTTCAAGATCCATCGCGGCCAGTAGGCCTTCATCGGGCATCTGGCCCTCACGCAGGAGACGACACGTCATGCTGAGCTGGGACGAATTCGACAAAGAAGACGGCGAAGTTGCTGTAAAAGGCGCCAACGCCGGCCACGCTTCTGAAGCCAACATGGACCGCCTCGACAGCGCCGGCGGTGCCGCCGCCCTCGAAGCCCGGGCCGTGACGGCCAGCGACTCGGCCGCGATCATTCGCGCCAAGGCCGCCCTCGACAAACTCGATGTCGCCGAAGGCCTCGCCGAACTCGAAGGCGCCTCCGCCCGTGTCGCCGTCGATGAAAAGCGCATGATCAACTGCCGCGCCGACCTCAACCAGCTCGTCCCCTTCAAATACGACTGGGCCTGGCAGAAGTACCTGGACGGCTGCGCAAACCACTGGATGCCGCAAGAAGTCAACATGACCGCCGACATCGCCCTCTGGAAAAACCCGGAAGGCCTGACCGACGACGAGCGCCGCATCGTCATGCGCAACCTGGGCTTCTTCTCCACCGCTGACTCCCTGGTCGCCAACAACCTGGTCCTGGCCGTGTACCGCCTGATCACCAACCCGGAATGCCGCCAGTACATCCTGCGCCAGGCGTTCGAAGAGGCGATCCACACCCACGCCTACCAGTACTGCATCGAATCGCTGGCCATGGACGAAGGTGAAATCTTCAACATGTACCACGAGATCCCATCGGTCGCGAAAAAAGCCGCCTGGGGCCTGAAGTACACCCGTTCGATCTCCGATCCGAAGTTCGAAACCGGCACCCCGGAAACCGACAAAGAGCTGCTGCGCAACCTGATCGCCTACTACTGCGTCCTGGAAGGCATCTTCTTCTACTGCGGCTTCACCCAGATCCTCTCCATGGGCCGCCGCAACAAAATGACCGGCGTCGCCGAGCAGTTCCAATACATCCTGCGCGACGAATCCATGCACCTGAACTTCGGCATCGACGTGATCAACCAGATCAAAATCGAAAACCCGCACCTGTGGGATGCCGAGATGAAGGAAGAAGCGACCCAGATGATCCTGCAGGGTACGCAGCTGGAGATCGAATACGCCCGCGACACCATGCCTCGCGGCGTGTTGGGCATGAACGCGGCGATGATGGAGGACTACCTCAAGTTCATCGCCAACCGTCGCCTGTCGCAGATTGGTCTGAAAGAAGAGTATCCAGGCACGACTAACCCGTTCCCTTGGATGAGCGAGATCATGGACTTGAAGAAAGAGAAGAACTTCTTTGAGACGCGAGTGATTGAGTATCAAACGGGTGGGGCTTTGAGCTGGGATTGATGTCGAACGATCCTAAGCAGAACCCGCCGAGTTACTTGGCGAGCGCTTAACTAAAAACCCCGTGAAAACGGGGTTTTTTGTGCCCCGCAGAATCAGCCGTGTTTAGCTTCAGGGCAAGCATGCCTCCTTCCCCCTACGAAAAAACCAGAATTTTTCCGCATTGACGCCGTATCGCCTGGTTACCTATCTTATCCGCAGGTGCCTAAGAAACGCCCAACGTAGTAGCTAATCGCCAAACATCGAACCGCTTACCGTCCGAGGACGTATGCGACTCTGTGGTGAGAAATAGCTTGTTGGGATTCTTCTTACACCCTCTACGTCGGGCTCGCGCCGCTAACTTCATACGTAGAGGTCGTTATGCTTAGAAGAAATCCAACCTGCTCTCCGCACACCTCGGAGAGTGATCATGCGTGACGCTTACATTCCGGCAGTTTTCACCCGTCACAACCTCCACCTCCACGCCCTCCTCCTGGAAAACCAACCTTGGTTCTGTGCTCGCGATCTCGGTCGGTTAATGGGTGTGCATCTGAACGACCGTATGGTCAGCAAGCTGGATGAAGACCAGCGACACATCCTGCCGATTTGTTACCACGGCCAACCTGAAAAACGGCTGATGCTCAGCGAGTCCGGTGTATACGCCTTGTTGGTTTACCACTACGCGCCCGGAAATCGCTTGTTGCGTGAATGGCTCACGCATCATGTAGTGCCAGCGTTGAGGGACGCACAGGCCCCAAGCGATACCGAGCGGCCAATGCTGAGCGTTTTGGATTGGCCGGAGATGTCGTTGAGTCTACTGCATTGGCAAAACGACGGTTGGATTCGGCTGCGGGACATGCCGTATCTGTTGCTTAACCGGACTCGGGGTCGAGCGAAGGTGATTAAGCCTTGGTGGCGTAGGTTACTTGAGGCTTTTCATGAGGCTGGGCATTCAGTCTCCTAGGATCCATCCGAACGAAAACTGAGCTTTTTCTGTAGGAATTTTCGTAGACAGCCGTAATGGCCTGTCAGTATCGTCCGAGGGTTTTTAACCCTCGGCGGACGTATGGATACCCCAAAGGAAAAAAGCGGTTGGAGCGACAGAGAGCTTGAGGCTTCGATTGATGCTTATTTGAAAATGCTAGATCGAGAGTTAAACGGCCAGACCTTCAAGAAGTCGATTGAAAATCAGCTTCTGCGTGACGGACCGCTGAGCAAGCGCAGCGCCTCGTCGGTTGAATACCGCATGCAGAATATTTCGGCGGTGTTGGAGCAAATGAGTCTGCCACGAATCAGTGGCTACATGCCTGCCAAAAATATCGGTGCAGGTGTCGCCCAGCGAATCCGTAAGGTGCTTGCCAGCAAGGTGATGCCTAGCGCGGGAGAATCCGCCCCGACATCTGACCAGCGAACGTTAATCAGCAGAGCCTCGAATCTGCAGAAGAAAGGACTCAAGGCCGAGCCTTTAGGCAATCCAAATCCACAGCAAGTCAGCACGACCACGACGTCCTACGTTCGGGATCCCAAAATCCGGGCATGGGTTGCTGAACTGGCTAAGGGTGTCTGCGAAGGTTGCGGCCAGAAAGCACCGTTCGAGGTTGATGGGTTACCCTTTCTTGAGGTGCATCATGTGAAGCATTTAGCTCAGCAAGGATCGGACAGCATTACCAACGCGGTTGCGTTGTGCCCGAATTGTCATCGGCGTTGTCATCTTGCCAGTGATAAGGAGGCGTTCACTTTGTCGCTGTATGGGAAGGTCAGTCGGTTGGTTGCTGAGTGATTTGGCGGGATTAGATTGGGGCTGCTTCGCAGCCCAGCGGGAGCAAGCTCCCTCGCCACGGGGATGGGGCAAGGCTTCAGTCCGACTTCTACTGGAGATATTCAATGGCTGACGAATTCAAAAGTGAGGCCTTCGAGTCGATTCACAGTTCGGCTGAAGCGCTGCTGAAAATCGACGCTATCGACGAGGCGACCATGGGGGAATTCGACCAGGCTTGCATTGCTGAAGTGCCTGTTGACCCGCCTATTGGCGACGAGGCTTAGTGCCGCGAATGGGCGCATTAGAGGCAGGCTTTTCCTGCCCAAGCGGCGGCGTGTAAATGGTTTGTGGCGCTCTGGTCAGCCCGAGACGCAGTCCGAACTTCCTCATGATGGCGTCAATGGTGCTGAGGGTCGGATTACCCTTGTCCTTCTCGATCTGGTACAGGGCTTTGGTCGACATCTTGCACATCAGTGCAAAGGTTTCCTGGTCCAAACCGGTGACCTCGAGTCGTAGCCGGCGAACGGCGGTTCCCAGGGTTTCGTTTCCCGTCGCGTGCTGGGTCGAGATATCTTCAAGCAGTGCCTGGCGACCTTCGGGGGTGTATTCTTTCATTGATTTTCTCGTTCGACCGGGCGCTCAGCTTTCAGCAATATAATTCCGATTAGTCAAGGGTTTCACCGCGTAACCGGCATTATTATGCCGGTTGTCTTGGGGCTGCTTCGCAGCCCAGCGGGGATAAATCCCCTCGCCACAGGGTTGGTGTCGAGCTGAGGATATCAATAAAATCTCGGGTGCTGTCCATGGCCGGGGTATTGCTGCAGATTTTGCACTGAGCTGAAAACAGTCAGTGCAACCCACCCCGTCTCCCGCTATTAATATCCTTTCCCCCTCAAGGCCCCGAGTCCGCAATGAAATTCGACCTCGCTTACTGCCGCAGCCTCGACGACAAGCTGTCGATCTATGACGTGCGCGATCTGAATTTCGACGAGACGGTGGCGTTCGATTCCGCGAAAGAACAGTTCCAGTGCCCCAACGATGCCTGTCGGGCGGCGTTTGATGAGGAGAATCGGCTGACGACGTTCAATGCCAAGAACGTCAATTACATTCGCACGCCACATTTCAAGAACCAACCAACGACCCAGCATATCGAGGGCTGCCCTTATGTCAGTCCGAAAACGCCGGGGTTGGGTGATCAGAGTGACGAGGCGGAAACGGATGACGACCGCGAAGAGCATTTTCCGTCGGAGCTGTTGCTGACTCGGCGTCAGTACGTGCGTCAACCGTCCGATCTGCCGAAGGATGTTGAAGCGACTCGCCCTATGCCCCTCTCTGTATCGCCCCACGGTGATAACACTCATTCCGCCCAGGACTCGACACCGGACAAGACCAGTGTCTTCGCCCACCCGGTGGAATGTTTCGTCTCGAATTTCGATAACAAGGATCTGCTCAAGCGCATGCCGCTGAAGATCGGCGAGCACACGGCGCCCTATGGATCGTTCTTCAAGAAGATCGAGTACTTGCAGGACAACAAGGGCTTGATCTACTGGGGCAAGATCAAGGAAATCAAGGATTACACACTGAGCTTTCGCATCGATTTCGACGCAAAGGTCTGGTTCAAGCAAGCGGACGAGGCAAAAAAGAAGCCTTACTCAGTCAACGTTTACCTGAGCAAGAAGCTGATCGACAACTACCGCAAGCGCAAAGCGTTCCTGGCAGAAATCAAGCACGCCATCGACAGTGACGCGCCGTTGTATTGCTTCTTTTATGGCGTGACGCCGGAGTTCAAGCAGGTGCCGAGCAAGAAAAACCCCGACCAGACGTTCGGGGTGTTCAGTGCCAATATCGAGAACCTGGACCACTTCATTATTCGGGAAGCGCCGGGGTTGGCGGATCACTAACTCCCTACCCCAGCAACATCCCACCCATCACCACCACCAGTAACCCCACATACACCCGCGCATGCAGTCGATCCGGTATCCGCCCGATCCACGGCGTTGCCAGGCGGATGCCCACTAGCGCCCCGAGCGTGAGTACAGCGAAGGCCAGCAAGTCGACATAACCGACGTACCACGGCCCAAGGTCCGTTCCGGTGAAAGCGGCCAAGGCCATGTAGGTCACGGTGCCGGCCAAAGCGACAGGCAGGCTCAGCGGATTGGCCATGGACGTGGCCTGGGACATGTTCAAACCACATCGGCGCAGCAGCGGCACGGTCATGACACTTCCGCCAACCCCCAGGAACGTGGCAATGATTCCGACAGCGGTCCCCCCCAACGTCGTTTTTATTGCCGAAAGGGGTCGTGGGACAACATCGCAGGCGCGTGTCAGAAAATCTCGGCGCAACAGGCTGTCCAGAATGGTCAGGCCCAAGTAGGCAATGAAGGCGTAGCGGATAATCTCACCGCTCATCCAGGTGGCAGCCGTGGCGCCGAGGGTCGCGCCCAGGGCGATGAAGCCGCCGAACGGCCACAAGTAATGACGAAGCAGCTGACCGGCGCGGTGATGTTTTCCAGTGGCAACCAGGGCGTTGACGATCATGACGCAGGTGGAAGTGGCCACGGCGATGTGCATCGCCGATCCACCGATAACGTCACCTGCGTGGCGAGCCATCAGCAGGCGGTAGATCAACGGCACCACGACAAAACCACCGCCGAACCCAAACAGCACGGCGGTCACGCCACTCAAGCAGCCGAAACAGGCAAGCAATACATAGAACATCCAGGGAAGTCCGTGGAATGGGGAGGCGTCCACGATAGGTAAACGAAGGTTGGCCTGCTCTAGCAAATCGGCCAATAATGTTCGCGTTTACGCCAATCACGAGTCACCCTTCGATGCGCAACACTTCGATCGATTTGTTGGATGCGACACCCAGGGCGGTCGTCGCCATTGGTACCGATTACCCCCACGGGCATTTGCTGCCGTTGCACCGTCATCGCCGGGCACAGTTGCTCTACGGCGCCACCGGGGTGATGCAGGTCAGTACGGCAGATGGCAATTGGGTGGTGCCGCCGCAACGAGCGGTCTGGATTCCGCCAGGGGTCGACCATGAAGTACTGATGCTGGGCGTGAGCACCCGCAGCCTGTACATCGAACCGGCGGCGGTAACGGCCATGGACACGTGGTGCCAGGTCATCAGCGTGTCGCCCTTGATGCGCCAGTTGCTGATGGAAGCCGTGGAGCTTGCGCCGGACTACGACGAGGCTGGACGCGATGGCGCGCTGATCGATCTGCTGCTGCACGAACTGCTGCGCAGCGCCCATCTGCCACTGCACCTGCCACTGCCCCAAGACCCGCGCCTGCTCGACCTGTGCCAGGCGTTCCTGAAACACCCCGACACCCATGCCTCGCCCGTGCAATGGGCGGCGCAATTGCATATCAGCCTGCGCTCATTCAACCGCCTGTTCAGCCGACAGACCACGCTGAGTTTCAGCCAGTGGCGGCAGCAGGCGTGTGTCATGGCGGCGTTGGCCCGTTTGGCCGAAGGGGATTCGGTGACGCGCATAGCCCTGGATCTGGGCTACGACAGCCCCGCTGCGTTTTCCACCATGTTCCGTCGGGTACTGGGTCACGCACCGAACGCCTGGCTGGAGAAGACCACCGGTCATTGATCAAAAAATGAGATTGATCAGGACTCAAAACAACTGTACAAAAACACAGTATTTTTTGAATCCCACAGCTTTGGAGCACCCCATGGCCTCTCTCGCAATCAAAACCACCCTGGAACGCATCGCTGTCTATCAATTCACCCCTGCTCACAGTGCGCAGGCCCGAGCCATGCTGGGCTGGAGTGTCGAGGAGCTGTCCCGGCAATCCGGCGTTTCGGTCCAGGCCATCCGCCGCTTCGAGGCCGGTGGCGAGTTGCTCGATGTCACCCGCTTGGCCCTGGCATTTCGCCTGGAGGCCGAGGGTCTGGTGTTCTTCCCCGGGTTTGCACCGGGGCGTGGCATGAACATCAAGGGCGCGACGCCGGACCCGATGGGGCGCTCCGATTACGCGATGATCGAATAACACCCCCTGCGCAGGTGCTAGGCAATACCGGCCCGGTCCGGGTACGCCGAGGTTTCTACGTCCAGCCACCAGGCGCGGCCACGTTGCGGCTGCGCCAGGGTGAACGCTTCGCCCATTTGCGGAGTGGTGATGCACACGTTGCGCTCCCAGGCCAAGGCCAGGATGCGATCGAAGGGTTCATACCAGGCATGCATCGCCAGGTCGAACGTTCCGTTGTGGATCGGCAGCAGCCAGCGGCCCTTCAGGTCGATATGAGCCTGCAGGGTCTGCTCCGGCTGCATGTGGACATGGGGCCAATCGACGTTATAGGCGCCGGTTTCCATCAGCGTCAGGTCGAAAGGGCCGTATTGTTCGCCGATGCGTTTGAAACCCTCGAAGTAGCCGGTGTCGCCGCTGAAGAAAATTCGTGTGGCGCCATCGATCATCACCCACGAGGCCCATAAGGTGCTGTTGCTGTCGAACAGACCGCGACCGGAAAAATGCTGGGAGGGCGTGGCGATGAACTCGATGCCGTCCACCTCGGTGCCTTGCCACCAGTCCAACTGACGCACCTTGCTGGCGTCGACCCCCCATTTGATCAGGGTATCGCCCACGCCAAGGGGGGCCAGGAAGTGACGAGTCTTGGCCGCAAGCTTGAGGATGGCCTGATGATCGAGGTGGTCGTAATGATCGTGGGAAAGGATCACCGCTTCAATCGGCGGCAACTCTTCCAGGCTGATGGGCGGCTGATGGAAACGCTTGGGGCCGACCCATTGCACCGGTGAAGCACGTTCGGAGAACACCGGGTCGGTCAGCCAGAACTTGTCCCGCAGCTTGAGCAACACGGTGGAGTGGCCGAGACGGAAGACGCTGTGATTGGGCGCGGCCAGCAACGCGGCGCGCGTCAGCGGTTGAACCTCGATGGTGCCCGCAGGCCGGGTAGCGCGCGGCTTGTGGAAGGTCATGTTCCAGATGATGCGCAGGGTCGTGCCGAACCCTTGCCGCGGAGTGAAGGCGTGATTGCGATACTTGCCCTGTTCGTGCAGTGATAAATGTTGGGCAGCCGGGCTATCGGTCGGAAAAGAGGGAATGGTCATGGTGCGATAACTCCAAGGACGTCGTCGCAATTGCGCTTCGCCGTTGTGGGACGCTGGATGGCCGTTGCATGCACGCTCAGCCGTTCGACACAGAAACTACACCATTCGGTGTAGTTTCTAGATTGCATGAATGCCGGAAGCAAGTAAACTGCCGAGTGTAATTTCTCTCCTCTCAACCGACGAATGCCCATGACCGTACCGCAGCGCCTTACCGAGCGAAAACGCGAAGCCATCCTCCAGGCCGCGATTGCTGAATTTCGTAGCAGCGGTTTCGAGATCACCAGCATGGACAAGATCGCGGCGACTGCCGGCGTATCGAAGCGCACGGTGTATAACCATTTCCCGAGCAAGGAAGAATTGTTTGCCGAAATTCTGAATCGGTTATGGAACAGCATTACCGCAGAACAAGACATGCCCTACAGCTCGCAAACGCCGCTGCGGGAACAGCTTCAAACGTTGCTGCAAGCCAAGCTGCACCTGCTGGCGGACGAGAATTTCCTCGACCTGGCGCGCATCGCCATCGCCGCAACGATTCACTCCCCGGAGCGGGCCCAGGACATGGTGTCGCGCATGGGCCAGCGTGAAGAAGGCCTGACGGCCTGGATTCGCCAGGCCCAGGCCGATGCTCGGTTGAAGCCCGTGGAGCCGGCATTTGCCGCCCAGCAAATGCATGGGCTACTCAAGACGTTCGCCTTCTGGCCGCAGGTTTCGATGGGGCAACCGAGCCTGACCCAGGAGGAGCAGGCCCGGGTGATCGAATCGGCCCTCGACATGTTCCTGAGTCGTTACCAGGCCTGAGGGTCAGCGCCACCGCAGATTGCGCCCCAACTCATCGAACAAGGTCACCACCGAACGCAGGGCCCGGCAGTCCGGACGGGTCAGGAGCCACAGAGCCGTGTCATATCCCTGCAACGGTTCACCGACTGGCATCAGGCCCTGGCTTTCGTCGATCAGGAAGTCCGGCAGCGCCGCCACCCCCAAACCCGCCCGCACCAGTTCGGTGACCGAAAGCATGCTGTTGCAACGATAGGCGGGCACTACGCCGGGTAAATGCTGACGACGCCAGGCCACGGTGGGGTGATCGGGGAGAAAATCGTCCGGCGCGATCCAGGTCATGGCGGCCAGGTCATCCACATTCGCCGGGCGCAGGTACGTGGCACCGACACATACCCGGAACGTCACATTGCCGAGGTTGCGACCAACCAAGTGCTCCGGCGGCGTACGGGTCAGTCGCAACGCAATGTCGGCATCGCGGCGGCTGAGGTTGGCGAAGTCATTCGAGGTGCTCAACTCGAGGCTCAACGCCGGATAAGCAGGCATGAAACGCGCCAGCGCCGGCAACAACAACGCTTGCAGGACCGAATCACTGCACGTCAGGCGCACCGTGCCGCTGATGACCTCGCCGCCCTGCTCCACCCCCACCCGCGCCGCCTCCAAAGCCTGCTCGGCGCGCTCGGCTTGTTCGGCCAATGCCTGGGCCAGGCTCGTGGGCAAGTACCCGGAACGACTTTTCTCGAACAAGGGCTGACCCAGGGCTGCCTCCAGCCGACGTACCGAACGAAACACCGTGGACACGTCCACCTGCAGCAGCCGAGCGGCCCGGGCCAGCGAGCCGCCACGGACCAGCGCCAGGATCAGGGACAGATCGGGATAGTCCAGACGATAGTGCGTTGCTGCATTGTTCACTTGGATAAACGCCAATATTGATTGCGTGAACGCCAATCTATAGTGGCCACCAGGAATCAACAAGCGGCGAGCCTCCCATGGAAAAACAGCATCCGTTAAACATCGCCCTGGTCGGCGACCACGACCCACGCATCACCGCTCACCGGGCGATCCCCCTCGCACTTGAGCTGGCAGGCAAACAAACCGGCCATGCCATTCGCCTGCAATGGCTGGCAACGCCGCTCATTACCGACAACGCTGTGCTGGAGGGTTTCGACAGTGTCTGGTGCGTGCCCGGCAGCCCCTACCAAAACGAAGCCGGCGCCTTGCAAGCCATTCGTTTTGCCCGCGAACAGCGTCGCCCTTTCCTGGGCACCTGCGGTGGTTTTCAGCATGCCGTGCTGGAATATGCCCGTCACGTGATGGGCTGGGTCGACGCCGTCCATGGTGAAACCTCTCCCGAGGCTGAACGGGCGCTGTTGACGCCGCTGAGCTGTGCCCTGGTGGAAACCATCGACAGCCTTCAACTCGAGGCGGGCTCGTTGATCGCCAAGGCCTATGGCCGACAGACAGCGTTCGAGGGCTACCATTGCCGTTTCGGGGTCAATCCGGATTTTGAAAAAGACTTGCTGAGCCAGCGCCTGCACGCCGTCGCCCGGGATTCGGCCGGCGGCCTGCGAGCAGTGGAGCTGCAGGGCCATCCGTTCTTTGTCGCCACGCTGTTCCAGCCTGAACGAGCTGCGTTGGAAGGCCGGGTGCCGCCGCTGGCCCGTGCGTTTGTCGAAGCCTGCGCGAGGAAAATGTCATGAGCGCCCACTATTACGCCGTGATTTTCACCTCCCAGCGTACCGAGGGGGACCAAGGCTACGCCGAAGCCGCCGAGCGCATGCTGGCCCTGGCCCGGGAGCAGTCCGGATTTTTAGGTGTCGAATCGGCCCGTGGCGACGATGGTTTGGGGATTACCGTGTCGTATTGGAGCGATGAAGCCGCGATCCTGGCCTGGAAGCAGCATCCCGAACACCGCGCGATCCGTGAGCGAGGCCGCTCCACCTGGTATACCCATTGCCATACGAGAGTGTGCAAGGTCGAACGGGACTATGCCTTCCAACGCCAAACCTGATGCCAGGATACAAACCTGTGGGAGCGGGCTTGCTCGCGAAGACGTCGGCACATTCAACATCGCTGCAAGCTGATCCGCCGCTTTCGCGAGCAAGCCCGCTCCCACACTGAATCTCGGGTGTTCACAGATCTACCTTCACCACAAATCCCCTGTGGGAGCTGAGTCTGCTCCCACAGTGTTTCTAGATCCTGGCCTCAGCCTTCCACCAACTGCCGCACCGCCACGATTTCCGGCAGATCGCTGCGGGCCATGTACACCTGCAACGGTTCGGTGAGGTTGATGCGGTCGTCGATGTTCTGGTCCAGCAGCAACTGGATTCGCTCGCGCTTGAGGGCCATGGTGCCGTCTGCCACTGCAGCCCAGACAAATTCGCTGGTGGGAATGATGCCGTCGTCGGCCACGTCCATGCCGAAAGCGTCTTCGCTGAATCGCACGATGTACTGGCCGGTCTTGCGGTTCAGGCCGACAAAACCCTTGAGCTGGTCGGCGGCCTGGCAGATGAATGTCGAAGTGGTGCGCATGGTAAACCTCATGGATGCGTCCCTCGGGACGTCTGATCGATGGTTTACACGCAGGGCAAGCGAATGCTGGAGTTAAGGTTTCCCTCTGCGGGGAAACTGATGCGGTCAAGATTACCGTAGACCGGCCTGAAAAAGCACCGCAACAGAGGTATTCGTCTCGACCTGGATTAAATGAGCTCGATGAGCCGGGCAGTTCCCGGCTCATCAGGTCAGAATCTCGTTACGGTCTGAATGTTGGATGAACCAGTTTCAAGGAAGCTTGCTCATAGGCATAGGCAAATCCCAATACCCCGGCGTCTTGCCACATGGACCCGATAAAGGATATGGAAGTTGGCTCACCCCCCGGCTCTACACCGGACGGTACGGTGATGATAGGGTAGCCTGCGATTGCAGCGCTCGGCTGGGAGATATAATCATAATCGGCCACCATGACATCCAGCGTGTGATTATGGAATTGAGTGTCGATCAGGCTTTTGAAACTTGCCCGTATCGGCAACCATAGAGCATCTATTTGTGCTTCACTTAACGTTTGCGCGTTGATTTGCTCAAGCATCCCCTGGCCATGGTTCCCTTCCACCGGATTTTGCTCGTTGAACTCGATCAACGTAGCAATAGACGTAATGGGCAACCCGCTACGAGTACTCAAGTACGTTTGCAGTTCGAGCTTCATCGCCGCGGCCAATACTTGAACGTAGTTGCTCATGTCTGGAATGCTCAGCGTCACCGGAACGAGGGTAGCGCCATTATCCCTGAGGGTTTTTACCGCCGCGCAATATTGAGGACTGAGGTCGTGCACCATCCCGTTACCCAAATCACATTGCGACCGCTTCACGCTCTTCACGACGGGAAACAGCGGAAAAGCACCGAGATGTTTCTCGCCTTCATCCAGGACCACCCCGACGCGTTTGCCTCGTAACGCCTCGGTGGATAAAGCGCGGGTGTAATCGGTGCCTTGCGGTGCATTGCCGGTCAGTGGGTCGGCTGGATCGGAGCCTGCCAACTGGTACAGCAGCAAGGCGACATCATAGACGTTGCGCGCTATTGGCCCAGGGGTGTCCTGCCGCCGGGTGATTGGAACGACACCCGAGCGACTCAGCAATCCAAGGCTGGGTTTGAAGCCTACGACCCCATTGACGGCGGATGGGCAGATGATCGAGCCATTGGTCTCGGTGCCTACCGAAATGGGCGCAAAACCCGCAGCCACACTAGCCGCCGAGCCGGAGCTGGAGCCACAGGTACCTGCGCTTAAAACATGAGGGTTGAGCCCTTGCCCACCTCGGCCGCTCCACCCTTGCGGCACTCTCAGGTCTCTCATTCCAGCCCATTCGCTCATGTTGGCTTTGCCCAGGATAATGGCGCCAGCGTCGCGTAGCCGCTGGATGACGAAGGCGTCTTGCGCGGCCGGCGTCCCAACCATCGCCAGTGAGCCGGCAGAAGTCTGCATCAGGTCCGCAGTGTCGATATTGTCCTTGATCAATACCGGTATACCGTGCAGCGGACCTCGCACGTTACCGCTTGCGCGCTCACTGTCGCGTAACGCTGCATCTGCCAGGGCCTGAGGATTCAGTTCGAGAACAGCCTTGAGGTGAGGACCTTCCTTATCCAGCGTCCGGATCCGGTTATTCAAATAGTTCACCAGTTGCACCGAAGTCAGCTGGTTGGCAGTCAATCTCTGATTGAGTTCCGTGACACTCAAATACTCGTAGGCCTGCGTGGCAGCTTCAGTTGTTTTTGTCTGGGCTTGGACAGTGATTGCAATGCACGATAAAAACCCGAGCTTAGCTATCCACAACGTTCTTTTAATACTCATGTCGATCCTTTGGCATGGAGAATACAAGCGAGCTGTTTCGCTCTGCCGCGCATAGTAAGAGTCGAAAAAAACAGAAGCACTGCCAGAACCGTTAGGCGATATTGCTCGATTTTTTAGCCAAGCCAGATAAACCAGGGAACTACGCTGTACACGCAGTTTCAGCGAGCGAATCGATGGGGAGGCAGGAATTTTCTTGTAAATATTCAGAATGATCGACGCCGAACGCCACCCCTTTCAATACACGAAATCGCTGAGCCAAGCGGTCTGCATAGCAGCCCCTGGCGACGAAAAAATTGCATTGCGCAGGTTTAGGTCGGTTTGGCGATAGCGCCGAACGCGTTCAATTGTTAAAAGAGAAGCCTTTGAAATCACGAAAGGATCTCGAGCATGCCTGTCACCTTCACCCGCAGCGCCTTGGTGCTGAGCCTGTTGCTCGGCTTTGGTCAGACACAAGCCTCCGAAGCCCCGAGCCCCAAGGCCCTGGCAACCCTTCAAGGCATTCCGCATCCGGCGGTCATTGCCCACCGCGGTGCCTCGTTCGACGCGCCGGAATCCACCGCCGCCGCCTACAAGCTGGCCCGCGACCTAGGCGCCGATTATCTGGAACTGGACCTGCAACGCAGCAAGGACGGAGTGTTGTTCGTCCTGCATGACGACAGCCTGCTGCGCACCACGGATGTCGCCACCAAGTTTCCCGATCGCAAGGACAGCACCGCCAACGAGTTCACCATGGCGGAACTCAAAACCCTCGATGCCGGCAGCTGGTTCAACACCGCCTACCCGGACCGCGCCCGCCCTTCGTTCGCTGGCCTGAAAATCCTCACCCTCGATGAAGTGATCGACATTGCGGAGGGCAACCCACGGCACAAACCGGGGCTGTACATCGAAACCAAGGAGCCGAAGCTGTTTCCCGGCATCGAACGTGACCTCAAGGACAAATTGCAGGACCGTGGCTGGTTGAGCCCCTCCGGCTCCAAACTCGCAAAAAGCGCCACCGGGGTCGGTCAAGGCAAGGGCAAGGTGGTCTTGCAGACCTTCGAGAAGAACAGCCTGGAACTGTTGCACAAAGAGATGCCGAAGGTGCCGAAGATCCTCTTGCTGTGGGTCGGCGAGGGCAACATCGAGCCCAAGTCCAAGGTGCCGTTTGCCGAATCCGGTGAAACGGACAAGGCGGCCTACTATGCCAGGCAGGAACCCAAGGACAGGGCGGAATTCGAGAAATGGGTCCAGTACGCCAAGGCCCAGGGCGCAGTGGGCACCGGTCCGTCCGCTGCCTTGACCCATGGCGGCAGCCAGAGTTACTCGGATCTCGTGAAGCCGTGGATGAACCAGTACACCCATGCCCAGGGTTTGCTGGTGCATGTCTACACTGTGGATGAGCCGGTGGACTTCAAGAAAGTGATGGACGCTGGCGTCGATGGCATTTTCACCAATCGGGCCAGTGAGTTGCTCAAGTACTTCAAGCGTCCCGAAACAGGCAGTGTGACGCAACTGTTGGAGAAGAACGGCTACTGAGTCGAAAGACGTTTCCAGGAAACGTGCTTCAAGTTTTTTCGAATTAAGGGTGAATTAAGTTGCCAGAGATAATCTGAACCCACTTAAACGACTCACCCTTTAACGACACCAAGGAAAGACATATGAAAACTTTGACTGCCCTGTTCACCGCTGCCGCCCTGACCCTCACTGCTGGCCTGGCCCAGGCTGACGTTCGAATCGACCAGGTTCCGCAACTGGTCAAGGAAGGCAAGATCAAATCCCTGGAATCGATGAATGAAGAAGCCCTGAAGTTGCACCCAGGCGCCACCATCACCGACACCGACTTGGATAACCACTTCAACGGTTATGAGTATGAAGTGGAACTGAAAACTGCCGACGGCAAAGAGTTTGACGTGGACTTCGATGCCACAACGGGTAAAGTCCTGACCAACAAGCAAGACACTTGATCCATCGATTAAAAAAGCCGCGCAACTTTCAAGTTGCGCGGCTTTTTTGCGTACGCCGTGTATAAACCGCCACCGATCTGACGATACCGCGCAACTGTCACAAAACCTTCAAGAAAGCTTGCAATGATGCCGCTCAAGTGAACCTGTTGTCGCCGCGACAGGCACTCCCCGCAGCGAGCCCTCATGAACCACAGCATCGACCAAAGCCATCGCGATCCTGACCTGTTCGGCCTGCTCTACGGCTTTCGTTTCCGCCCCGGCGAGCGTGGCCGGGAGATCGATTCGGCCCAGGCCCTGCGAAGCCTGCAACAACCGCAAGACCCGGATGAGTTTCTCTGGCTGCACCTGAACCTGGCTCACGCAGCGTGCGAACGCTGGATGAAAAGTCACCTGGCCCTGCCCGAGGAATTTTTCGAGGCCTTGCACGAAGGTTCACGCTCGACCCGGATCGAACATGTCGACTCGGCATTGCTGGCCGTGGTCAACGATGTGGTGTTCAACCTCAGCAACCTGGTGTCCTCGGATGTCTCCACGTTGTGGGTTTGCGTGCACAGTCGGTTGATCATCAGCGCGCGCCTGCAACCTTTGCATTCGGTCGACAAGCTGCGCTCATCGGTCAAGGCCGGCGAGTGCTTTCGCTCACCGCTGGAACTGCTCGTGCACCTGCTACGCGACCAAGGCGAAGTGCTGACTCAGATCGTGCGCAAGACCAGCCTCAGCGTCGACCAGATCGAAGACCAATTGCTCTCTTCGCGACTGTCCACCAACCGCTCCGAGTTGGGCGCTCAACGTCGCGTGCTGGTGCGTCTGCAACGCCTGCTGGCCCTCGAGCCAGGCTCGTTGCTGCGCTTGCTCAACCGCCCACCGCAATGGTTGCAGAAGGAGGACGTCAAGGAGCTGCGCAAGTCCACCGAGGAGTTTGCCCTGATCATCAACGACCTCACCGCCCTGGGCGAGCGGATCAAGCTGCTGCAGGAAGAGATCGCTGCCAACCTCAACGAACAAAGCAACCGTACGCTGTTCACCCTGACCGTGGTCACGGTCCTGGCGCTGCCCATCAACATCATTGCCGGCTTCTTCGGCATGAACGTCGGCGGCGTACCGCTGGCCGGTGATCCCGAGGGCTTCTGGATCCTGGTAGCGCTGGTGGCGACCTTTACCGTGATTGCAGGCCGATGGGCGTTTCGCAAGCGACGCGACTATTGAGCATGACTTGTCCAGACAACCCCTTTTGTCGGCACGCCAGGATTTAAAAGTCTTTTTGTCATTTCTCCTGGGGTATCCTGCCCACGCTTTGTAAAAGCGCGGATCTACCAGATCTATCCACAGACTTTGCGAGGAGCGCGATATGCACGAGATCCCTAATCTCCCCTTCCCAAGCCTGCACGACACTGAGCAGACGACCACGCTACAAGCCGGGGGGCAACCTGATGCCCAGCAACCCGAGCCCAATGAAGCCACTGAACGCCGCCAGGCCGACAGCGAAGACTGATTGACCCGCACCACCAGACCGTGTGGAAAGCGCTAAGATGCGTTTTCCACACTGCCTGAACCCGAGTGCCCCATGACCGATGACACCCCTCCCTTCAGCGAAACCCAGGCCAGCGTCCTGATCGGCACCGCCGAGAGAATGGTCGAGATCTGGACCCGCCTTCCCGCCGAGAAACAAGCGGCCCTGCTGGCCCGTTTCGGCAGCGAAGAAAACGCCATCGCCGCGCTGGTCACCACGCGCCTGATCAGCGGACAGCACGACCGCTGAACCACCATTGGGCAAATAGTTTTAATTTTCCACGCCCGGATGCCGCGCTCGCCGTTATCATAAGCAGCCTATCTATCCCGCTGCTCCATGGACCTCTTATCCCATGTCAGATTCCCAGCGCCCCCTGGCGGTCACGCTGCAAGTCGTTTCCATCGTCCTGTTCACCTTCATCGGCTACCTGAATATCGGCATTCCCCTGGCCGTGCTGCCCGGTTTCGTCCATGGCGAATTGGGTTTCGGCGCGGTAATCGCCGGGCTGGTGATCAGCGTGCAGTACCTGGCCACCCTGCTCAGTCGCCCTTACGCAGGGCGAATAATCGACAACCTGGGGAGCAAGCGCGCGGTGATGTTCGGCCTCGCCGGCTGTGGGCTGAGCGGTGTGTTCATGCTCGTGTCGGCCTGGACGCCCCACCTGCCGACATTCAGCCTGATCAGCCTGTTGATCGGTCGCCTGGTGCTGGGCAGTGCCGAAAGCCTGGTGGGTTCGGGTTCGATTGGCTGGGGCATTGGCCGGGTCGGTGCAGCGAATACCGCCAAGGTGATTTCCTGGAACGGTATCGCCAGTTACGGCGCGCTGGCGATCGGTGCGCCGCTGGGGGTATGGCTGGTCAATGCGTTGGGGCTGTGGAGCATGGGCGTCAGCATCATCTTGCTGGGGTTGCTGGGGCTGGCATTGGCCTGGCGCAAAACCGCGGCGCCCATCGTCGCTGGCGAACGCCTGCCGTTCATGCATGTGTTGGGACGTGTACTGCCACACGGCTGCGGCCTGGCCCTGGGCTCCATCGGGTTTGGCACGATCGCGACCTTCATCACCCTGTACTACGCCACGCAGCACTGGGACAACGCCGTACTGTGCCTGAGCCTGTTCGGCGCCAGCTTCATCGGCGCGCGCCTGCTGTTCGGCAACCTGATCAACCGTCTGGGCGGCTTTCGCGTAGCGATTGCCTGCCTGTCGGTGGAAACCCTCGGCCTGTTGCTGTTGTGGCTCGCACCGGATGCCCACTGGGCCCTGGCGGGCGCGGCGTTGAGCGGTTTCGGCTTTTCCCTGGTGTTTCCGGCGCTGGGCGTGGAAGCGGTCAACCTGGTGCCGGCCTCCAGTCGTGGGGCGGCGGTGGGCGCCTATTCGCTGTTCATCGATTTGTCGTTGGGGATCACCGGGCCACTGGCCGGCGCGATTGCCGCAGGCTTCGGCTTTGCCTCGATCTTCCTGTTCGCCGCCCTGGCGGCCCTGGGCGGGTTGGCATTGAGTGTCTACCTGTACCGGCAGGCACCCCGGTACCGTGAAGCGCGGGAGAAGGACTAGAAATCCACCTTGCCGCGCCCGGCCTTGATCGAGCCGCGCTTGGTCTTGGATTCCAGGCGACGCTTTTTCGAACCCAGGGTCGGCTTGGTCGGGCGGCGCTTCTTTTCGACCTTGGTGGCGCTGAGGATCAGTTCGGACAGGCGCTCCAACGCGTCGGCACGGTTCTGTTCCTGGGTGCGGTATTGTTGGGCCTTGATGATCAGCACACCGTCGCTGGTAATGCGACTGTCGCGCAGGGCCAGCAGCCGCTCCTTGTAGAACTCGGGCAGCGACGAGGCCGGAATGTCGAAGCGCAAATGCACGGCGCTGGAGACCTTGTTGACGTTCTGCCCCCCGGCCCCCTGGGCGCGGATGGCCGTCAGCTCGATCTCGGCGTCCGGGATGTGCACGGTGTTGGAAATCGCCAGCATGGGAAAGGGTCCGCAATCAGGACCCACAGAATACCCCGAATCCCCCCGACAACGCCTAACCCTGTGGGAGCGAGCTTGCTCGCGATTGCAATGCGTCAGTCACCCTTGATATTGCTGACCCACCACCATCGCGAGCAAGCTCGCTCCCACAAGGTTTCGTGCTTACTTGGCAGCCGCCACAGCCAATTCCTGGCGGGCACTGCGCTTGTTCTTGATCACGTAGCACACCCACATGAACACCACCCACACCGGAATCGCATACACCGAGATCTGGATGCCGGGGATCAGCAACATCACGCCCAGGATGAACACCACGAACGCCAGGCAGATGTAGTTGCCGTACGGATACCACAGCGCCTTGAACAACGGCGTCTGGTAGGTCTGGTTCATGTGCTGGCGGAACTTGAAGTGCGAGTAGCTGATCATCGCCCAGTTGATCACCAGGGTCGCGACCACCAGCGACATCAGCAACTCCAACGCATGCTGCGGGATCAGGTAGTTCAACAGCACCGCCACCAGCGTGACCGCCGCCGACGCGAGGATCGAACGTACCGGCACGCCGCGCTTGTCGATCCTGGACAAGGCCTTGGGCGCATCGCCCTGCTCGGCCATGCCCAGCAACATGCGGCTGTTGCAGTAGGTGCCGCTGTTGTACACCGACAGCGCGGCGGTCAGCACCACGAAGTTGAGGATATGCGCAGCGGTGTTGCTACCCAGCATCGAGAACACCTGCACGAACGGGCTGCCACTGTAGGCATCGCCGGAAGCGTTAAGGGTAGCCAGCAGGCTGTCCCAAGGCGTCAGGGACAACAGCACCACGAGCGCGCCGATGTAGAAAATCAGAATACGGTAGATCACCTGGTTGATGGCCTTGGGAATCACGGTTTTCGGTTTGTCGGCCTCAGCGGCGGTGAAACCGAGCATTTCCAGGCCACCGAAGGAGAACATGATGATCGCCATGGCCATCACCAGGCCGCTCACGCCGTTGGGGAAGAACCCACCATGGGACCACAGGTTGGTCACCGATGCCTGCGGGCCACCATGACCGCTGACCAGCAAATAGCTGCCCAAGGCAATCATGCCGACAATCGCCACGACCTTGATGATCGCGAACCAGAACTCGGCTTCGCCGAAGACTTTGACATTGGCCAGGTTGATCGCATTGATCAGGATGAAAAACGCCGCCGCCGACACCCAGGTCGGGATGTCCGGGGCCCAGTAATGGATGTACTTGCCGACCGCGGTCAGCTCGGACATGCCCACCAGGATGTAGAGAATCCAGCAGTTCCAACCCGACAGGAACCCGGCGAAACCGCCCCAGTACTTGTGGGCGAAGTGGCTGAAGGACCCGGCGACGGGTTCTTCGACGATCATTTCGCCCAACTGGCGCATGATCATGAAAGCGATGAAGCCGCAGATGGCGTAGCCGAGGATCATCGACGGGCCGGCTGATTTCAGCACCCCGGCCGAGCCTAGGAACAGGCCGGTGCCGATCGCGCCACCAAGGGCGATCAATTGAATGTGGCGATTTTTCAGGCCGCGTTTCAGCTTGCCCGAATGCGAGTTTTGTCCACTCATGAAAGGGTCTCACGCAAGGTTTGATGATGTTCGTTAGACGTTGCCGCTCGAATCGGGATCTCAAGCAGCGCCGATCAAACCCCAGCGCAGGCACCAGGACTTCAGCGTTTTTACAACGGTCATGCGTCACCTGTTTGTTTTTATCTGTGACGAAATCGAACCCGACACGCTTGTGGCGTGGCGGAGTGAACAAGGCGGATAACCTTGAAAGTGCGTGGGTACGCGAAGGGTCACAGTAAAACGCGGCGCATTGTACACCGCTGACCCCCTGCTGCCAGACACCACCGGATCAGCGTGTCGTTTGCCGGGATTGCATGGGTCCGCCTCGAACGTGCCGGGCGGCTGCAAAAAAGTGTCCAGGCCCTTGCGAGCCCGTGAAGGATGTAGCGCTAAAGACGCCACGACGGGAGAAATGCACTTGAGCTGTGGCGTTCATTGCGCCTCCTTCTTGTTATTCACCTGCACGACAGGCATAGGGCGCATCTCACCCTGCCCATCGATTCGAAACAAGCGGGCCAGAGCCTTGGAAAAACCTACAGGGCGGGGCTTACGGAAGTTTTTTCTTACGCTTCGGGGAAACGACGTTTCAGGCCCTCTGGGCCGGCCTTTTTCGTCAGCATTTCTTTACAAACTGTCACGCAAACTTTCCAAGTAGGAATTTTCCGTAGGCTGACTGCAAATTGACGGTAGGTAGCTACCTATTTAAAAAAGACACCCAGGCAGCTGTTTTTGAATGAGTAATGCTGTCGGTAAAAATGGAACAAAAAGTTCAAACGAAAAAAAATAAATTATTTTTTTGCAATCCAAAAAACCCTCGACTAGGTTTTTAGCGACTTGCCAAGGCATCGTGCCGACAAGTTCTGCGGTGCCGTTGCCGGCCTGTCTCCACTCGCCGAATCGGTCCGCTGATTTCCGTAAAAGTCATCTAGGAGATTCACTATGCAAGCACTGGACAAAGACTTGGAAACCGAACTGCAACTGGACGAATGGTTTGAAGCTCCGACCCATGAAGCCGCTGTTGAAATGATGCAAGCCGACGCCGTCGTTCCGTTCGGCACGGCGATGTGGCCTCTGTAGGCACCGCCCGGCGGAGGCGATCCGGCCGGTCGACTCCGCCACTTTTTGCCGGTTGTCAGGGAAGTCAAATGAACTTGTCAGGGAAGAATAAGCATGGACACACAACGAGCCATCTCACATTTCCTTTACTACCTCGAACACCACCCCGCCCTGGCCGGCATTCAGCCCGCCAAGGTGTTGCTCGGTCATACCGCTGAGTACGAAGCGCTGACCGGCGCCATTGCCGAGCAGGCGGACAGCGGCTCGCCCTTCCGGTTCAGTGCCATGCGACTGGACCTCGAATCCACGGAGCGCCTGTCCAAGGCCATTGCCGACAGCGATCTGTATATTTTCTTCTACGACTCTTCCACTCTGCCCAACCCACGTCCCGACGGCCCGGACTTTGTCCGTGCGCTGCAAGGCGTGATGGCCGACAACTGGAAGAAATCGCTGCTGTTCAAGGACTACGGCGATTATTTCTACGACACCTTCAGCGTGATTCCCCAGCGCATCGCCGGGCTCAACAGTCACCTGATCCGGCGCATGTCCCAGGCGACGACCCTGAGTTTCCAGGATGACCACGGTTCATATTTCGACACCGCCCTGGGCGGCGTGAAGAAATGGACCGACATCAACGGGGTCGGCAACTACGACCTGGCCCCCGGCGAAATCGCCACCCACAGCGACACCATCAATGGCCGGGTGAAGTTCGTCGGCACGTTCCTGAGCACCATCCCGTTCGCCCGCAAGTACGGCGTGTTGCAATCGCCGCTGGAGCTGTGGATCGAAGACTCCACCATCCAGAAGATCGCCACCGATGTGCCGGGTCTGGAGCACGACTTCAACAAGTACCTGGACGCCAACCCGTCCAATCGCCGCATCGAAGAACTGGGAATCGGCACCAACGAAGGGGTCAAGAGCCTGTACGCCCGCAATGCCGGTTTCGAGGAGCGCCACTGCGGCTTGCACCTGGGGCTCGGCGGTGGAGCCAAGGGCAGCCACCACCTGGATCTGATTTTCGAGAGCGGCGTATTGGCGCTGGATAACGAGCCGATATTCGATGGACGGTTTGTGCTTTAGGTTGGGATTTCTGCAACGCTGATGCCGCCATCGCGAGCAAGCTCGCTCCCACAGGGGTCTTCAGCGAATGGAAGATTTGCATTCAACGCCGTCCTACTGTGGGAGCGAGCTTGCTCGCGATGGCGGACTCACCAGCACCGAATCAATGAAAGCCAGGCAAAAAAAAGCCAACTCGAAAGTTGGCTTTTTTCATGGGCGGCTGCCGATCACTCCGGCTTACGACGCCCGAACCCCGGACGCTGTCCCGAACCTGCCGGTGCACCACGGCGCTTGCCCGATGGCGCGTCGCGGTCGGCCAGGACGATACCCGGGCGTTTTTTCGGCGCCGGCTTGGCCGGACGCTTGGTGTCGGCCGGGCGATCGGCGACTGGCGTGCCGCGGCCTGCCGGAGCACCGCGACCTTCACCGCGCTCGGTCCGACCATTGGCCGGACGCGGCGTACGTGGGCCACGCTCACCGTCCTGACGAGGCGCAGGCTTGCGGGCCGGGCGTTCGCCTTCGATCTGCGGCTCGCGGGAAGGACGCGGACCGGTCGCCACACCTTCAGCAGCCGGACGCAGCGTACGCACGCGCTCGGTCTTGCCCATCGGACGCGAGGATTTGCGCTGCATCCGCTCCAGCTTGTCCTTGCTCTTGGCGGTCATCTGCGGCATCGCCACCGGTTTGAGACCCACTTCAGCGGCCAGGATGTCGACTTCGTACTGGCTCATTTCGCGCCAGCGCCCCATCGGCAGGTCGGAGTTGAGGAACACCGGGCCGAAACGCACGCGCTTGAGACGGCTGACCACCAGCCCCTGGGATTCCCACAAACGCCGCACTTCACGGTTACGGCCTTCCATCACCACGCAGTGATACCAGTGGTTGAAGCCTTCGCCGCCGGGCGCCTGCTTGATGTCGGTGAAACGCGCCGGGCCGTCTTCCAGCACAACGCCGGCCTTGAGGCGCTCGATCATCTCGTCGTCGACTTCGCCACGCACACGCACGGCGTATTCGCGGTCCATCTCGTAGGACGGGTGCATCAAACGGTTGGCCAGCTCACCGTCGGTGGTGAACATCAGCAAACCGGTGGTGTTGATGTCCAGGCGACCGATGTTGATCCAGCGGCCTTCTTTCGGACGCGGCATCTTGTCGAACACGGTCGGACGGCCTTCCGGGTCGTCACGGGTGCAGATCTCGCCGTCGGGTTTGTTGTACATGATCACGCGGCGCACCGTTTCGGCGGCCTCTTCGCGCTTGATCACCTTGCCATCGATGGTGATGGCGTCGTGCATGTCGACACGCAGGCCCAAGGTGGCATCTTTGCCATTGACCTTGATCCGGCCCTGGGTGATCCAGGCTTCCACGTCACGGCGCGAACCGACGCCGATACGGGCGAGGACTTTTTGCAGCTTCTCGCCTGCTGGGCCGATTTCCTGGCTGTCGTTCTGGTCTAGGTCTTTCATTCTGGGCACCTCCCGGTGTGGTCGGGTCAGGCGCTGGGCCTGACGCTTTGAAAACGGGTCTTGGACGAAGGGATCGCCAAAGGGTCGCGAATCATACGCCTGTTGAGGCGATTGCGCATCAGAGACTAGCTGATCAATCCAGGCCCAGCGCTTTTTCCGCCGACCGGTGGCGCAATGCAGCATGATGCACCGCATGATCCCCTGTGGGAGCGGGCTTGCTCGCGAAGAGGGAGTGTCAGGCCAATCAATGTTATTGACCCACCGCCTTCGCGGGCAAGCCCGCTCCCACAGGGGACGGTGGTGTGTCACTCAGGTCTGCGCACAAGTTGGATCAATCGTCGAACTGGCGCCGTTCGTTCTCGATCGCCTCGGCCAGGGCACGGGCTTCGGCTTCTTCGTCGCTCAGTTCGGGTTCCGGCGGCTGGAGGGCGGCAACGGCGGCTAGGAGTTTTTCCCGAGCCTCGGCAACGCCGAGGATGTCCTCTTCCGGTTCTGCTTCTGGCTCTGGCTCTGGTGCAGGTTCCACCTCGCTATCGGCCTCGGGTGGCTCATCCCCAGGACCAGGCCCCTCACGCAGCAGGTCGTCGAAATCGGTCTTGAGGCCTTCTTCCATGGTGTCCAGCTCCAGCAACAACGAGTGGAAACTGGTCTCTTCCTTCGGCTCCTCAGGCTCGGCGCTGGCATCCGCCAGTTCCTGCAAGCCCTGGGGCACCGGCACGTCGTCGAACTCCAGTACCGGTTCGGGTTCCAGCTCCCGCAGTTCGGCCAGGGGCGGCAGGTCATCCAGGTTCTTCAGGTTGAAATGATCGAGAAAGGCCTTGGTGGTGGCGAACATCGCCGGTTTGCCCGGCACATCGCGATAGCCGACGACGCGGATCCACTCGCGCTCCAGCAACGTCTTGACGATATGGCTGTTGACCGCCACGCCCCGTACATCCTCGATCTCGCCCCGGGTGATCGGTTGGCGATAGGCGATCAACGCCATGGTTTCGAGCATGGCGCGGGAGTAGCGCTGCGGCCGCTCCTCCCACAGGCGTCCGACCCAGGGCGCGAACTTCTCGCGGATCTGCAGGCGATAACCGGACGCCACTTCCTTGAGCTCAAAAGCCCGTCCCTCGCAGGACTTGCCCAGCAGCGTCAGGGCTTTCTTGAATACGGCCGGCTCAGGTCGCTCGCCTTCTTCGAAGAGTTCGAACAGGCGCTCCATCGATTGCGGCTTTCCCGAAGCCAACAGGAAAGCTTCAAGCAACGGGGCCAGCTCGCGGGGTTCAGTCAGATTCATTGATTTGCTCGTTATTCGGCTCGTGCCCGCACGTGGATCGCTGCGAACGGCTCATTCTGCACCAGCTCGACCAAGGATTCCTTGACCAATTCCAGGATCGCCATAAACGTCACCACCACTCCCAACCGCCCTTCCTCGGCGGTGAACAGCTCGACGAACGGCACGAAGCCGCCGCCCTTGAGCCGCTCCAGCACATCGCTCATGCGCTCGCGGGTGGACAGCGCTTCGCGGCTGACCTGATGACTTTCAAACATATCGCCTCGGCGCAGGACCTCGGCCATGGACATCAGCAGCTCTTCCAGGCTCACATCCGGCAGCAACTTGCGCGCCCGCGCTTCGGGCGCATCGAGCTTGGGCACCACCACATCGCGGCCCACCCGGTTCAAGCCATCGAGGCCTTCGGCGGCGACCTTGAAGCGTTCGTACTCCTGCAAGCGCCGGATCAACTCCGCCCGCGGGTCGTCCTCTTCCGCTTCGACCTCCGCCGAGCGCGGCAGCAGCATCCGCGACTTGATCTCGGCCAGCATGGCCGCCATCACCAGGTACTCGGCCGCCAGTTCCAGGCGTACCGACTGCATCAACTCGACGTAGCCCATGTACTGGCGGGTGATTTCCGCCACGGGGATGTCGAGGATATTGATGTTCTGTTTACGGATCAGGTACAGCAGCAGGTCAAGCGGGCCCTCGAAGGCTTCGAGGAACACTTCCAGCGCATCCGGCGGAATGTACAGGTCCAGGGGCATTTCCATGACCGCCTGGCCATAGACCATGGCGAACGGCAACTCCTGCTGCGCGCCGGCCTGGCTGTCGGCATTGTCCACGGCGGTTTCCACGGCGGACATTCAGGCCTCGACCATGAACGGCGTCGGATCGCCGCACCCGACGCGCACCACCTGGGGCTCGCCATCGGCCAGGTTGATCACCGTGGACGCCGACATGCCGCCGAAACCGCCGTCGATGATCAGGTCCACCTGATGCTCGAGTATCTGGCGCATCTCATAGGGATCGGTCAACGGCTCGGTCTCGCCGGGCATGATCAGCGTCACGCTCATCAGCGGCTCACCCAGTTCCGCCAGCAGCGCCAGGGCGATGGGATGGCTCGGCACCCGCAGGCCGATGGTGCGTTTTTTCGGGTGCAGCAACAGCCGCGGGACTTCCCGGGTGGCATTGAGAATGAACGTGTAGGGCCCCGGCAAATGCGCCTTGAGCAAGCGGAAGGTGCCGGTGTCGATCTTGGCGAACAGGCCCAACTGCGAAAGGTCGCTGCAGATGAGCGCGAAATTGTGCTTGTCGTCCAGTTGACGCAGGCGTCTGACACGCTCCACGGCATTCTTGTCGCCGATCTGGCAACCGATGGCGTAGGACGAATCGGTGGGATAGACCACCACGCCACCACCACGAATGATTTCCACGGCCTGTTTGATCAGGCGCGCTTGCGGGTTTTCCGGATGAATCTGGAAAAATTGACTCACGTGTTCTACCTGTTCAGACGGCGGCGGTAACGGGATCATGTTTGAATCTACACCATAGTGGTGGCAGATCTTCCGGCAACGGGCGGTATTCGCCGATCTCGGACCAGCCCCCAGGGCCATGGAAATCACTGCCGGCGGTGACCAGCAGGCCGAACTCACGGGCCAGGATCGCCAGGCTGCCCACTTGCTCGGCAGGCTGATGGCCGTTGACCACCTCAATGGCATGGCCCCCCGCTTGAATATAGTCGGCGACCAGTCGGCGGCGCTTGCTGCGGGTGAAATCATAGTGCCATGGATGCGCCAGGCTGACCCAGGCGCCAGCGGCCCGCAGGGTCTGGACGGTTTCTTCCAGGGTCGGCCAGTGCTGCTTGACGTCCCCCAGCTTGCCGGCCCCCAACCATTTGCGGAACGCTTCGGCGCGATCCTTGACGAACCCTTCGCGCACCATCCAGTCGGCAAAGTGTGGCCGGGCCGGGGCGTTGCCGCTGTCGCCCAGTTCCTGCTGAATCTGCCGGGCGCCGTCCAGCGCACCGGGCATGCCCTTGAGGGCCAGCTTGCGGCTGATCTCTTCGGACCGCAGCCAGCGCCCGTCGCGCAGTTGTGCGATGGCCTGGACCAGCGCCGGCGCATTCACATCGAAACCATAGCCCAGCACATGGATGGTCGCCCCGCCCCAGGTACACGACAACTCGACCCCGTTGACCAGCTGCATGCCCAGCGCCGCGGCGGCGCTGCGGGCCTCGTCGAGGCCTTCGAGGGTGTCGTGATCGGTCAGGGCCAGGACTCGCACGCCGTGCTCGAACGCCCGCGCCACCAGAACCGCAGGCGCCAGGGCGCCATCGGAGGCCGTGCTATGGCAGTGCAAATCAACATTCACGAGAGTTTGTGACCTCAAATCAGCTGGCCCTATCGCGGCCAAGGATGTTTGTTATTATGCCGCCACATCCTGCTTCTGGCTGCCACTGTGAAACAATTCATCGACTTCATCCCGCTCCTGCTGTTTTTCATCGTCTACAAACTTGATCCCCGGGCCGTCGATTTCGCCGGTCACTCCTTGACTGTAGGCGGTATTTACAGCGCCACCGCCGTGCTGATCATCAGCTCCCTGGTGGTCTACGGCGCGCTGTTCGTGTCCCAGCGCAAGCTGGAGAAGAGCCAGTGGCTGACCCTGATCGCCTGCCTTGTATTCGGCAGCCTGACCCTGGCGTTCCACAGCGAAACCTTCCTCAAGTGGAAGGCCCCGGTGGTCAACTGGCTGTTTGCCCTCGCGTTCATCGGCAGCCACTTCATCGGTGACCGACTGCTGATCAAGCGCATCATGGGCCATGCCATCAACCTGCCGGAACTGATCTGGACCCGGTTGAACATCGCCTGGATCGCGTTTTTCCTGTTCTGCGGCGCCGCCAACCTGTTCGTTGCGTTCACGTTCCAGGAGTACTGGGTCGACTTCAAGGTCTTCGGCAGCCTGGGCATGACGCTGCTGTTCCTGATTGGCCAGGGCATCTACCTGTCCCGTCACCTGCACGATGCCGACCCCACCACGCCTAAAACCGAGGACTGACATGCTCTACGCAATCATTGCCACCGACGTCGCCGACTCCCTGGAAAAACGCCTGGCCAACCGCCCCGCCCACTTGGAGCGCCTGCAACAGCTCAAGGCCGAAGGTCGTATCGTGCTGGCCGGCCCGCACCCGGCAGTGGACAGCAATGACCCGGGCGCCGCCGGTTTTAGCGGAAGCCTGATCGTGGCCGAGTTCGACTCCCTGGTCGCCGCCCAGGCCTGGGCCGAGGCCGATCCGTTCGTGGCGGCCGGCGTCTACGCCAATGTCGTGGTCAAGCCATTCAAGCAAGTCCTGCCGTAAATCCCCCCTGGCGCGATGGGCCTCGCGGCTCATTGCCGCCGTTGCTCATCTTTATCGTTCGCTGGCCGACAACCTGTCTAATCTCGATTGGAATTCAGGAGTTGCAATGCGCAAAGGTCCGTTGTGCCTGTTGTTGGTCTCGTTGGCGATCGGAGCGCCCGCCCATGGCGAGGAAAGCACCGAGGGCAGTCATTCGGCGCCCTTGTCCCTGAGCGCCAGCGGCCAGATCGCCGAATTGCAGCAACGCTTGAAAGACAGCGAACGCCAGCGTGAAGAGTTGGCCAAACAACTGCAAAATGCCGACAGCGCACGCGAGAGCGCCGTGCTGGCCCGGCTGCGCCAGGAGAACCAGCGCCTGAAGCTGCAACTCAAGGAAGCCCAGGCCAGCCCGCTGCCACGGCTGCTGACCGATCAACAGCAATGGTTCGTCATTGGTGCCGGGGTAGCGCTATTGGCCTTGCTCTGCGGTATCTTTGCCAGCGGTGGACGTAGACAACGTCGGCAATGGCTAAATTGAGTGAGTCATGAGCGAGCTGTTACTGATAGATGATGACCAGGAGCTGTGTGAGCTCCTCGTGAGTTGGCTGAGCCAGGAAGGGTTTCAGGTCCGCGCCTGTCACAATGGCCAGAGTGCCCGCAAGGCCTTGGCCGAAACCGCCCCGGCTGCCGTGGTCCTGGACGTGATGCTGCCCGACGGCAGCGGCCTGGAGCTGCTCAAGCAACTGCGCAACGATCACCCGGAACTGCCGGTGCTGATGCTGTCGGCCCGGGGTGAGCCGCTGGACCGTATCCTTGGCCTGGAACTGGGCGCCGACGACTACCTGGCCAAGCCCTGCGACCCACGGGAACTGACCGCCCGCCTGCGCGCCGTGCTGCGCCGCAGCCACCCGGCGGCGGTGTCCAGCCAGATCGAACTGGGTGACCTGACTTTCAGCCCGGTGCGTGGCGTAGTCAGCATCGACGAACAGGAACAGACCCTTACCGTTTCCGAAAGCCGCCTGCTCGAAGCACTGCTCAAACAACCGGGCGAGCCGCTGGACAAGCAGGAACTGGCGCAGATCGCCCTGGGCCGCAAGCTGACCCTGTACGACCGCAGCCTCGACATGCACGTGAGCAACCTGCGCAAGAAAATCGGCCCCCACCCCGACGGTCGACCGCGCATCGTGGCGCTGCGTAGCCGGGGTTATTACTACAGCCTCTAGAGGTTACAGCTCTAGAGACTGTGAGTGCTGCTACAGCCCCTGGAAGCTTTTGTGGCGAGGGAGCTTGCTCCCGCTGGGCTGCGAAGCGGCCCCAAGATTTTGCGGTCGCTGCGCAACCGAGCGGGAGCAAGCTCCCTCGCCACAATGAACCAAGGGCCCTCCTTCCCATTGCATACCCTCACGGTTTTTTGTGCAGTCTGTTTGTCAGCATCGCCCCCAAACGTCTTTACCCAAGCTTTACGCCCCCCTGACCGCCGCTGACCTTGATCTCCGTAATCTGCACACATCCGGAACTGACCGGGAACGAGACAAGGAGACACACCATGCGCAAGACCCTTATCGCTCTGATGTTCGCTGCCGCCCTGCCGACCGTCGCCATGGCCATGCCCGAAGGCCCCGGCCCGATGGGTCCGATGGACGGCCCGCGTCACGGCGGCCAGATGCACGACAGAGGCCCCTACGGCCAACTGGACCTGAGCCCCGAACAACGCCAGCAGATTCGCCGGATCATGGGCGAGCAGCGCCACGAACAACGGGAACTGATCGACAAGTACCTGGCCAAGCTGTCGCCAGCCGACCAGAAAGCCATGCAGGACGAAATGCAGGCCCGGCATCAGAAAGTCGATGCCCAGATCCGCGGACTGTTGAAGCCTGAGCAGCAGAAGGAATTCGACGCGATCCAGAAGAAACAGGCCGAACGTCGCGCCGAGTGGGCTGAGTTCAAAGCCTGGAAAGCGCAACAACCGCAAAAAGCGCAATAATGCACTGAGGCTTGCCCAGCCCAACGGCCAATCGCCGTTGGGCTTTCTTTGTTTTCGAGGATTTATCGTGCGTTCATTGTTCTGGCGCATCCTGGCCAGTTTCTGGCTGGCCATCGCCCTGGTTGCAGGGCTTTCGATCCTGATGGGCCATATGCTGAACCAGGACGCCTGGATCCTCAGCCGTCACCCGGGCCTCAATACCCTGCCCGAAGAGTGGACGCAAACCTACGAAACCCAGGGCGAGGATGCCGCCCAGGAGATCCTGCAACAGCGCAAGCGCCAGTATCACATCGACGTCCAGGTGTTCAACGAAAGCGGCGACCCGGTGGTACGCGGCACCTTCCCCCATCGTGCCGCGGCCTTCGAGGCCCGGCAGAACAACGACGACCGACGCCTGCCCTGGCGGCGGCTGACCGATGAGTTCACCAGCGCCAAAAGTGGCGACACGTACCTGTTCATCTACCGCATTCCCCATCCCGAACTGGACGCCTGGCACCGCGGCAGCCTGCTCTGGCCCCTCAGTGCACTGGGCATCGCGCTGGTGGTGCTGACCTTGTTCAGCCTGTTGGTGACGCTTTCCATCACTCGTCCGCTGAATCGACTGCGCGGCGCGGTGCATGACCTGGGCCAGGCCGCCTACCAGCAGAACAGCCTCGCCAAGCTGGCCAACCGGCGAGACGAGTTCGGCGTGCTGGCCACCGACTTCAACCGCATGGGCGCGCGCCTGCAAAGCTTGATCGCCAGCCAGCGCCAACTGCTGCGCGACGTGTCCCACGAACTGCGCTCGCCCCTGGCCCGCCTGCGCATTGCCCTGGCATTGGCTGAACGGGCCAGCCCCGAGGAACGTGAAAAACTCTGGCCACGCCTGACCCGCGAATGCGATCGCCTGGAAGCGTTGATCAGCGAAATCCTGGTCCTGGCCCGGGTCGACGCCGACAACGCCAGCGCCGAAGAGGTGGACCTCAACGGTTTGCTGTTCACCCTGCAAAAAGATGCGCAACTGGCGTCTCCGGAGCAAACCGTGCAGCTTGAAACCGAGGCAGACCTAAGCCTCAAGGGCTGGCCGACCATGATCGAGCGAGCGGTGGACAACCTGCTGCGTAACGCCCAGCGCTTCAATCCGACCGGGCAACCCATCGAGATGCGCGCGGCGCGCCAGGGCGAACGGATCCTGATCAGCGTGCGCGACCACGGGCCTGGCGTGGAGGCCGAGCACTTGGGGCAATTGGGCGAGCCGTTCTACCGCGCCCCCGGCCAGACCGCCGCCGGCCATGGCCTGGGCCTGGCGATTGCGCGTCGTGCCGCCGAGCGCCATGGCGGTGCGCTGGTGTTGGGCAACCATCCTGACGGTGGGTTCGTCGCGACCCTGGAACTGCCACTGGTGCCGGGGGCTGTTGTCCAGCCTTGAGCATTGCAAGATATCCCCATGGGGGCTGTCATACCGCCTTGATCATCCATCCCGTCGCATAGTCGGCATCCTGGGACAGCGTTTCTATCTCCCCTGTTAAAGGTTGAATCGCATATTCTTGCCTATCACCCGCAGCGGGGTTTGAAGTCCACGAACGCAAGTTACCCAAACCTGGATCGCCGTCATGGGTGGTTCGAATGGCTCCCCATGTCTGCAGGTCAGGAATATTACCTCCAAAATTCACCGCAGCACCCCAACAGTTCCAGTAGGTGTGCCATCTGTAGGCCTCCCCCATCCCCATCAGCAGCCAGACATTGGAAGTGGTGACTGGATAGGAAACACTTCCACCGAGCTGATCTCGAATGGTGATCGTGGCAGTCCCTGAGAACTTCGATACGACCCGTGGTTGATCTGCTGAAAAAAGCTCAGCCACATTTGGATCGCTGGAGGTATAGCTATAAGGGGGCACACCTCCGGACGGTATCCGCTCCACGTATGCGCCAACTGGCGGGCGCACTGGGAATTTCTCGGTTCTGTACATTGGCGTGCTGAGAGTGGCGAGGCTGGTGTCGACAGTCAGACGCTCCACCACCGTAAACCTCCAAGGCGGCGACACTGGATTACTACGGAAGATCGCCCGGGCGGTGAAACTATGCCCCCCTTTGGCAAGCCCGCTCAGAGTGTCACCCCATAAGCCATTGGTATCGACCTCGACCGTCTTTTTGTATTCATCATTGTCGAAAATTTCGACTTTCGTGTTGGGCGTTGCTTCGCCGGTCAGGCTCACGGTGGTCGCGAGGGTGTAGCCATTATCGGAAATCGGGGTGCCGCCGGGATCCTTGACCGAGGTAATGAGCGGTGTTTCCAGCACCACGGACCTGATCGAGTAAGTGCGCAGGGGAAAGCTGATGGCCTCGGTGATATCCGGGGCTTTATTGAACGTCACCTGCAGCACGACGTTCAGGTCAGAGCGGTCGCGCAACAGTTGCAATTGGCCTCGGGGAACCGGTTTGGACAGTCCGATCCTCACTTCATCCGCCGTCAAGCTTGTGGCGGTTTGCAAGGTGATCGTATGCCTCGTCCCGTCAGTCTTGGTGCCTTCGCAGTAAAGCCATACCTTCTGGTCAATGGCGATGAGCGGCCAGGGCGCCACTGTCACATTGGCGTCATCCGCGAAGCTGGCCAGGTCAAGCTCAGGTCCGGTGCCACCATTGGCCGCTTCGGGAATCAGCGGTGTCGGCAGATCGCTCTGGGCAATGTCGCGCACGTTGAGCAGGAGCGGATCGGAGGGGGTGGTGGTCGCTCGATTATTACGGGTGACGGTATAGCTTACCGTCACCGTCTTGCCCAAATTGAAGGCCAGGACCGCGACCGGGATCGGCACCTCCCTGTCGCCAACGGTACCGACCTCCTCTGCGTCGGTGGTGTGGGAACCGGCGCCGGCCGTACCGGCCCAAGTCACGCTTAGCAGGTCGGTGGGCAACATATCGTCATAGCGCACCACCACGGTCAACGTGTCTTTTGCATCAACCGGGTCGAGGCTGTTACCAAGCGCTTCCTTGACCCTGGGCGGGGGCAGGTCCAACTGCCGGTCAAGATGAATATCAAGGCGCTTGGTTGGCGACTGGTTGGAGTTGCCCAATTGGTCTGTCACCCGATACTCGATGAGTGTATTGGGGTTGTCACCTGCCTGTTGGAACGTGGCGGTGAACAGAGTCCTGGTCACCGGTATCGAGGCGTCGGCCACCTCAAAGGGGATAGTTACATTCCCCACTAAAAAATTAATGCGGTCGTAATTTCGCGGGTTGGTGTAGGCGAAACCGAACTCCACCCCCTGCGCCGCCCGCTCGGCGCTGACCCCATTGGCGACAACATCGGACGGGATCAGTAGATCCAGGCCGTCTGGCGCAGGGTCACCCGGTGCCCGCAGGTGATACAGGACATGTAAGTCCCTGGAGGATGAGGCGTTTTCACCGGGACGGGTCACTTTGTAATGCAGTCGGTTGACCCCATGAATTAACTGCCCGTGGGGGATACGCAAGGGTATGCGATCTTGCTCTTCCCCCGGATCTACAGTCTTGCCGGCGACAGGAGTGGGATCATCATTGACATAAAGGTCAGCGCGATCATAGGCCGCCATTATCCAGGATTGACGCTTGAGCTCCGTCCACGGATCAATCACGCAGAGAAGCCCCTGAGGCTGGCCATCGTAAAGGCTTTTAGGGATGCCCCCATCGGCGATGCCGGCCGGTTTCACCGGAGTGATCCAACCTGGAATGATCACAGGAAACAGCTCGAATAAATCGTCCAGAGTGGAAAATTGGATGTCCATCAGGTTCTCCTGGCAGGTAACGGGCGTGAGCCGCTTTGGCACGGTTATCACATGCCAGGGCGACAAAACTGGCTACTGTCAGAACTAACAGGTGGGGGCTGGTTTAAGACGAATGGTTGGTGTGAGGCTAGCTGATGGATACCCTGATGGACTGGGAGCACAGGCGCCCGTGAAACGCAGCGGGTGAGGGGGAGGGTCAGGATTGGCAGGTCTTCGGCTTTGCGAAGTGTCGCCACCTTCACAACGATGGCGACCCAAGGCATCAACGCACGAGCGATCAGATAATTACCGTTCTTCAATGAACGGACTTTCATGTCTCCACGACCATAATTGCACTTGCATGATCATATTCGTACACCGCGATTTGATCGTTGAACTTGTCAGGTATAACGCACCACCGCCGCCCGGCATCCACAACATCGGCAGACCAGGCCCGATCCCCGCCAAAACCAGCATTGCCGTTATAAGCCAGCAAAAGCATGCCCCACACCGATAACATGGGAAGGGTCCCACCCCGAAGCTGTGCGTAGTACCAACTATCCCCAAACGTTCCTCGAGTAGGATTGACCCTGCTGGCTAACCAGACATTGGCAACGATGACTCGATAGGAGCCACTTTGACCGGATGAGTCGCGCACAGTTATCGTAGCGGTACCCCGCCCCCTCGATATGACCCGTGGATGCGCTTCTGAAGCAACCTCGGCAACAGCGGGATTGCTGGATGTGTAGTAGTAGGGTGCGAGACCACCTGACGGTACTCGTTCCACGAACGCGTTAGTGGGTGGATTTGGCGGTATAGCAGTAGTTCTGACATGCAGCCCGTTGAGAAGACCGTCCGCGGGGTCGACAGTCAGACGCTCCACCACCGTAATCCTCCAGGGCGGCGACACTGGATTACTACGGAGGATCGCCCGGGCGGTGAAACTATGCCCCCCTATGGCGAGCCCGCTCAGAGTGTCACCCCATAAGCCATTGGTATCGACCTCGACCGTCTTTTTGTATTCATCATTATCGAAAATTTCGACTTTCGTGTTGGGCGTTGCTTCGCCGGTCAGCATCACGGTGGTCGAGAGGGAGTAGCCGTTATCGGAGATCGGGGTGTCGCTGGGATCCTTGACCGAGGTAATGAGCGGTGTTTCCAGCACCACGGACCTGATCGAGTAAGTGCGCAGGGGAAAGCTGATGGCCTCGGTGATATCCGGGGCTTTATTGAACGTCACCTGCAGCACGACGTTCAGGTCAGAGCGGTCGCGCAATAGTTGCAGTTGACCTTGGGGAACCGGTCTGGACAGTCCGATCCTCACTTCATCCGCCGTCAGGCTTGTGGCGGTTTGCAAGGTGATCGTATGCCTCGTCCCGTCAGTCTTGGTGCCTTCGCAGTAAAGCCATACCTTCTGGTCAATGGCAATGAGCGGCCAGGGCACCACCGTCACATTGGCGTCACCCGCGTAACTGGCCAGGTCAAGCTCAGGTCCGGCGCCGTCATTGGCCGCTTCGGGAATCAGCGGCGTCGGCAGATCGCTCTGGGCGATATCGCGCACGTTGAGCAGGAGCGGATCGGAGGGGGTGGTGGTCGCTCGGTCATTACGGGTGACGGTATAGCTTACCGTCACCGTCTTGCCCAAATTGAAGGCCAGGACCGCGACCGGAATCGGCACCTCCTTGTCGCCAACAGTACCGACCTCCTCTGCGTCGGTGGTGTGGGAACCGGCGCCGGCCGTACCGGCCCAAGTCACGCTTAGCAGGTCGGTGGGCAACATGCCGTCATAGCGCACCACTACAGTCAACGTGTCTTTTGCATCAACCGGGTCGAGGCTGTTGCCAGGCGCTTCCTCGACCCTGGGCGGAGGCAGGTTCAGCCCTCCCTCCCCGATGACGGTGGCCCTGGCGATTTTTGAGGTGCCTACCAGCACCGTGTTTCTGAGCAACCTATAGGACGCTTGCACCGTACTGCCCGGGATGACCTTGTCGTTTGGAATCGTCAGGACACAGGCCTTTTTCTGCCCGAATTCATCAGTTTCAACCGTGCCCGTGGCCAGGACCATGACATCCGGCTGGCCAGCGACCTTCGCGACATAGGTCGCCTCCACCGTGTCCCCTGGCAGGAAACGCGATTCACCGGTCAGGACGATCAACAACAATGGGTTGGCTCCCAGCTTTTCGAGATCAATGGTGCTTGGATCGTCGCCCGCATCACTGGCAATTTCCCGTGGGATTGGTTGCGGCAATCGGACACCGGCCTGGTCCACGTCCACCGTCTGCACCGCCGACCAAGGGGCGTCGGGGTCCGGAGAGTTGTTAAGCTGATCGTTGACCGTGAAGGAAAACCTGAATTCAGGATCGTCGCGCAGGTCGGCGCTGGTCACTTCGAAGCACACCCGGGTGGGGGTCGCCGAGCCATGCGCGGGCGGCGCGGGGGCCTGGGTGACATCGACGGCGTGATACACGTCGCGGCCGTTGCAATTGAGCCGGATGCGGTCGTAGGCGCGGCAATACGGGTACGCCACGCACACCGTCGCCCGGGTGAAACCTGGCCCCACGCCGTTCTTGATTTCGTCCGGCAGTATCAGCTCCAGTTCGGAATGCGCATTATCGCCAGGCGTCACGTCCTCGATGCCGGGACGGATACTGTTGTACAAAATCTCCAGCGGTGGCTCCGAAGTCCCAAAATTCGCACCGGCACGTGTCACGGTATAAGTCAGCCGATTGACGATCCCTGGTAACAATTTGCCGTGCGGGATGTACAGCGTGACCATGTCATCGAGACCTTGAGTCTGACCTCTATCCAGAGCCAGCTCGCCATTCAGGTTAATAGATACCGTGTCACCTACGTCCTGCCCCAAATAGGGGCCCACCTCCACCGTGCATCCCATGGGTTCGAGGTCATAAACGTGCTTGGGCACACCGTAATCGGCGCCCTGCACGGGCATCGTCGCGCGGGGCAGCCTGGGCGGGTACAGCATCAGCACCGTTTGATCGACGGTGATCGATGAGTCAGTCATGAGACATGCCCCCCTTTAATTCTGAGGAGATATCACACCTCGGATACGAGGGACTGGCTACTGTCAGAACTTACAGGTAAGAAGTGAATGCAGACGAACGGTTGAGACAGAGGATGCCTGGGCACTGGAATCAAGCCTTGAGCAAGCAACGTTTGCGTCACCCTGATTAAAGCGATACCCACAAACCAAACGATAATTCCTCTTATTCAAACTCCCCGGCCCTGTTAGACTTTGCGCCCTCTTTTCACCTCTCTCCCAGGTCGCCCGATGCCGTCGTTGCCTCTTCGTTTATGTGCACTGTTCATGGCCCTGGGCCTGAGTGCCTGCGATGACGCCCCGCGTTTTACCCAGGCCGAACCGGGTGAAGCCCGCTCCGGTGGCGCCGCGACGGTTCGCAAGAGCGATCAGAACGCCTTTTCCCTGCCCTCGGCCAACCTGCCACCTTCGCGGCGCGTGGATTTCAGCGTCGGCAACAGTTTCTTCCGCAGCCCGTGGGTGATCGCCCCCTCGACCACCACCGCCCGGGACGGCCTCGGCCCGTTGTTCAACACCAACGCCTGCCAGAACTGCCACATCAAGGACGGGCGCGGTCATCCCCCAGCGCCGGACGCCGCCAGCGCGGTGTCGATGCTGGTACGCCTGTCGATTCCCGATGCGCCGCCCTACGCCAAGGTCATCGAACAACTGGGGGTGGTGCCGGAGCCGGTTTACGGTGGGCAATTGCAGGACATGTCCGTCCCCGGTGTCGCTCCCGAAGGTAAAGTCCGGGTCGATTACAGCCCCGTCCCGGTGCGCTTCAAGGACGGCACCGTCGTGGAACTGCGCAAGCCAAACCTGCAAATCACCCAATTGGCCTATGGGCCGATGCACCCGGACACGCGTTTTTCCGCCCGTGTCGCTCCGCCCATGATCGGCCTGGGGTTGCTGGAGGCGATCCCCGACGAAGCCATTCTGGCCAACGCCCAAGCCCAGGCGCGGGAAAACAACGGCATCGCCGGTCGCCCCAACCAGGTCTGGGACGATGCCCAACAGAAAACCGTACTTGGACGGTTTGGCTGGAAAGCCGGGCAGGCCAACCTCAACCAACAGAACGTCCATGCGTTCTCCGGTGACATGGGGCTGACGACGAGCCTGCGGCCCTTCGACGACTGCACCGAAACCCAAGTCGATTGCAAGCGCGCCCCCAGCGGCAACGGCCCGGACGGCGAGCCCGAAGTCAGCGACAACATCCTGCGACTGGTGCTGTTCTACAGCCGCAACCTCGCCGTGCCGGCCCGCCGCGAGGTGAATTCGCCCCAGGTACTGGCGGGCAAGAATCTGTTTTTCCAGGCCGGTTGCCAGTCTTGCCACACACCGAAATACACCACGTCCGCCCATGCTGCCGAACCGGAGTTGGCGAACCAGGTCATCCGCCCCTACACCGACCTGCTGCTGCACGACATGGGCGAAGGCCTGGCCGACAACCGCAGCGAATTCAAGGCCAGCGGCCGTGATTGGCGAACCCCACCGTTGTGGGGCATCGGCCTGACCGAAACCGTCAATGGCCACACCCAGTTCCTGCATGACGGTCGTGCCCGCAACCTGCTCGAAGCCGTGCTGTGGCATGGCGGCGAAGCACAAGCGGCGCAACGCCAGGTTTTAGCGTTCAATGCCGAGCAACGCGCCGCGTTGCTGGCCTTTCTGAATTCCCTTTAAATGCCTTTTCCAGAAATGGGAGCCTGACATGTTCCGTCCCAAGCTGTTGTTCACCAGCCTCGCCGCCCTCGCCCTCGGTGCCTGCTCGCCCCAGGACCCGCAAGCCGTCACCTCGGCCGCCATCGCCAAGCAAGTGATCCTGCCGACCTACAGTCGCTGGGTCGAGGCCGACCGGCAACTGGCGACCAGCGCCCTGGCGTTCTGCCAAGGCAAGGAAACCCTGGACACCGCCCGCGCCGACTTCCTCAAGGCGCAAAAAGCCTGGGCCGAGTTGCAACCCCTGTTGATCGGCCCGCTGGCCGAGGGCAACCGCGCCTGGCAGGTGCAGTTCTGGCCGGACAAGAAAAACCTGGTGGGCCGTCAGGTCGAGCAACTGGTCAATAGCCAGCCACAGATCGACGCCGCCGGCCTGGCCAAGTCCAGCGTTGTCGTACAAGGGCTCTCGGCCTACGAATACCTGCTGTTCGACGCGAAAATCGACATGGCCGACAGCGCCCAGAAAGCCAAGTACTGCCCGCTGCTCACCGCCATCGGCGAACGCCAGAAACAACTGGCCGAAGAGATCCTGTCGGGCTGGAACGCCAACGACGGCATGCTCGCCCAGATGAGCAAGTTCCCCAACCAGCGCTACGCCGACTCCCACGAGGCGATCGCCGATCTGCTGCGCGTGCAGGTCACGGCCCTGGACACGTTGAAGAAAAAACTCGGTACGCCGATGGGCCGCCAGAGCAAGGGCGTACCTCAGCCATTCCAGGCCGATGCCTGGCGCAGCCAGTCGTCGTTGCAAGGGCTGGAAGCCAGCCTGAGCGCGGCCAGGACCGTCTGGGCCGGCGTGGACAACAAGGGCCTGCGCGGCCTGCTGCCAAGCGACCAGAAACCGTTGGCGGACAAGATCGACGCCGCCTACGATGCCTCCTTGAAACTGTTCGCCAGCAGCCAGCGCTCGTTGACTGAAATGCTCAACGACGATGCCGGGCGCCAGCAACTCAACGATTTGTACGACAGCCTCAACGTCGTCCATCGCCTGCACGAAGGCGAACTGGCCAAGGCGCTGGGCATTCAACTGGGCTTCAATGCCAACGACGGTGACTGATCATGTTTCGACGTCAGGTCCTGGCACTGGGCAGCTTGCTGCTCGGCGCCGTCACCCTGGGCGGCTGGACGCTGTTCAAGCAAAAGGACAAGCACCCACTCTTGCTTTCGGCACGGGACGATAGCGACGGCAAGCATTACGCCGTCGGTTATCGACTGGACGGCACGCGGGTGTTCGCCACCCAGGTCGGCCAACGCTGCCATGACATCATCCATCACCCGACGCAACCGATTGCGCTGTTCGTCGCCCGTCGTCCAGGCACCGAAAGCTACTTGATCGACCTGCGCGACGGGGCGCTGCTGCAAACCATCGCCTCGTTGCCGAACCGGCATTTCTACGGCCACGCGGTCATCCATAACAGCGGCGAATGGCTGTACGCCACCGAGAACGACACCACCGACCCGGGGCGCGGCCTATTGGGCGTGTACCGTTTCGAAGGCGAACGGCTGGTGCACAGCGGCGAAATGTCCACCCATGGCATTGGTCCTCACCAGGTGTCCTGGATGCCCGATGGCGAGACGCTGGTGGTGGCCAACGGTGGCATTCGCACCGAGGCCGAAAGCCGGGTCGAAATGAACCTCGACGCCATGGAGCCAAGCCTGGTGCTGATGCAACGCGATGGCACCCTGCTGAGCAAGGAAACCCTCGCCCAATCGATGAACAGCGTGCGCCACCTCGGCATCGCCAGTGACGGCACTATCGTTTCCGGCCAGCAGTTCATGGGCGCTGCCCACGAATCGTCGGAACTGGTGGCGATCAAGCGGCCAGGGCAGCCGTTCCAGGCATTCCCGGTGCCCGAAGAACAATTGCAGGCCATGGGGCACTACACCGCCAGCGTCGCTGTGCACAGCGACCTGCGCCTGGTGGCCCTGACCGCCCCGCGCGGCAACCGCTTCTTCATCTGGGACCTGGACAGTGGCGAGGTCCGCCTGGATGCCCCCTTGCCGGACTGTGCCGGTGTGGGCGCGGTGACCGACGGTTTTGTCGTGACGTCGGGCCAAGGACGTTGCCGCTATTACGATTGCCGTCAGACACAACTGGTTGCAAAACCCCTGGATCTACCGGCAGGGCTCTGGGACAACCATTTACATCTGGCCTGAACAAGGGAGCGAAGCGCCATCGGCGCCAAGCTCCCTGTTTTTCGGAAAAGTCCCACGCGCCATGGGCCCGCCAGCATCTGGAATAGCCCGCACACTCAGAGTAATGTGCCCGCCTATCTGTATTTTCTCTCAGCTCTTTCCAAGGAAGTGGAACATGCTGCGACGCCGCATGCTGATCATGTTGGGTGTTGTCCTGCTGGTAGTGCTATTGCTCGCCGGCTACAAGGCCTTCTCCGTTTACCAGCAGATCCAGTCGTTCTCCAAGCCGAAACCTCCGGTCAGCGTCGCCGTGGCCACGGCCACCCAGCAACCCTGGCAGGCTCGCCTGCCCACCGTCGGCAGCTTGAAGGCGCTGCAAGGGGTGGACCTGAGCCTGGAAATCGCCGGGACCGTGCAGAAGGTGCAGTTCCAGTCCGGGCAAAAGGTCAAGGCCGGTCAGCCGCTCCTGCAACTGGACAGCGAAGTCGAAAGCGCCCTGCTGGAAACCGCCGAGGCCGACCTGGGCCTGTCGCAAGTGGATTTTGGTCGCGGCCGACAACTGGTGGGCAGCCAGGCGATCTCCAAGGGCGAATTCGACCGGCTCTCGGCGCAACTGAAGAAGAACCAGGCCACGGTCAACCAGCTCAAGGCGTCGCTGGCCAAGAAACACATCCTGGCGCCGTTCAGCGGCACCATCGGCATTCGCCAGGTGGATGTCGGCGACTACCTGGCCAGTGGCACGGTGATCGCCACCCTGCAAGACCTCAGCAGCCTGTACGTGGACTTCTACGTGCCCGAGCAAAACGTGCCCCGGCTCGCTGTTGCCCAATCGGTCAACGTCAGCGTCTCGGCCTATCCCGGGCAGACCTTCGTCGGCACCATCAGCGCGATCAACCCCAAGGTCGAGGACAGCACCCGCAACGTCCTGGTGCGCGCCACCCTGGCCAACCCCGACGGCAAGCTGCTGCCCGGCATGTTCGCCAACCTGCAGGTGATCCTGCCGGACGTGGCCGCCGGAATCGTCGTGCCGGAAAGCGCCGTGACCTACACCCTCTACGGCAACTCCATGTACGTGGTGACGCAAAAGAAAGCCGCCGACGGCACAGTCGAGAAAGACGGCAAGGGCCAGCCGGTCCTGATCGCCGAACGGCGTTTCGTTGAAACCGGCGAGCGACGCGACGGGCAGGTGCTGGTTTCCAAAGGCGTGCAGAGCGGCGAACAAGTCGTGATCGCCGGCCAGATCAAGCTCGATAACGGTACGCCGATCGCCATCAGCGACGACAAGACCCTGACCGAACAGAACAGCTCGCCGCGGGCGGACTGATCAAGGAACCCCCATGGCTTTTACCGATCCGTTCATCCGTCGCCCGGTGCTCGCCACCGTGGTCAGCCTGTTGATCGTACTGCTGGGCTTCCAGGCCTGGAGCAAGCTGCCCCTGCGTCAGTATCCACAAATGGAAAACGCCCTGATCACGGTGACCACCGCCTACCCCGGGGCCAACGCCGAGACCATCCAGGGCTACATCACCCAACCGATGCAGCAGAGCCTGGCCAGTGCCGAGGGCATCGACTACATGACCTCGGTCAGTCGCCAGAATTTCTCGGTGATTTCGGTTTATGCCCGCATCGGCTCCAACAGCGACCGGCTCTTTACCGAACTGCTGGCCAAGGCCAACGAGGTCAAGAACCAGTTGCCCCAGGATGCCGAGGACCCGGTCCTCAGCCGCGAGGCCGCCGATGCCTCGGCGCTGATGTACATCAGCTTCTTCAGCAAGGAACTGAACAACCCGCAGATCACCGACTACCTGTCACGGGTGATCCAGCCCAAGCTGGCGACACTGCCCGGCATGGCCGAGGCGGAGATCCTCGGCAACCAGGTCTTCGCCATGCGCCTGTGGCTGGACCCGGTCAAGCTCGCCGGCTTCGGCCTGACCGCCGCCGACGTGACCAATGCCGTGCGCCAGCACAACTTCCTCTCCGCCGCCGGTGAAGTGAAAGGCGAATACGTCGTCACCAGCATCAACGCCAACACCGAACTCAAGTCCGCCGAGGCCTTCGCCGCGATCCCGCTCAAGACCGACGGCGACAGCCGCGTGTTGCTGCGGGACGTGGCCCGCGTGGAAATGGGCGCCGAGAACTACGACACCATCAGTTCCTTTGGTGGCACGCCTTCGGTGTACATCGGGATCAAGGCCACGCCGGGCGCGAACCCGCTGGATGTGATCAAGGAAGTGCGCAAGATCATGCCGGAGATGGAGGCGCAACTCCCGACCAACCTCAAGGCCGAGATCGCCTACGACGCCACCCTGTTCATCCAGGCGTCCCTCGACGAGGTGGTGAAAACCCTGTTCGAGGCGGTGCTGATCGTCATCGTCGTGGTGTTCCTGTTCCTCGGCGCCCTGCGTTCGGTGATCATCCCGGTGGTGACCATCCCGCTGTCGATGATCGGCGTGATGTTCTTCATGCAGTTGATGGGCTACTCGATGAACCTGCTGACGCTGCTGGCCATGGTGCTCGCCATCGGCCTGGTGGTGGACGACGCCATCGTGGTGGTGGAGAACATTCACCGGCACATCGAGGAAGGCAAGACCCCGTTCGACGCCGCGATAGAAGGTGCCCGGGAAATCGCCATGCCGGTGGTCTCGATGACCATCACACTGGCGGCGGTGTATGCACCGATCGGCCTGCTCGAGGGCCTGACGGGCGCCTTGTTCAAGGAGTTCGCCTTGACCCTGGCCGGGGCGGTGGTGATCTCCGGGATCGTCGCCCTGACCCTGTCGCCCATGATGTGCGCCCTGCTCCTGCGCCACGATAAAAACCCCTCGGGGCTGGCCCATCGGCTGGACATGCTCTTCGAACGCTTGAAGAGCCGTTACCAGCGCATGCTCCATGGCACGCTCAACACCCGGCCGGTGGTACTGGTGTTCGCGGTGATCGTACTGCTGCTGATCCCGGTGCTGGTCATGTTCAGCAAGTCCGAGCTGGCCCCCGACGAGGACCAGGGCATCATCTTCATGATGGCCAACGCCCCGCAGCCCACCAACCTCGACTACCTGAACACCTATACCGATCAGTTCATTACCATTTTCAAGGAGTTCCCGGAGTACTACTCCTCGTTCCAGATCAATGGCTATAACGGCGTGCAGTCGGGCATCGGTGGCTTCCTGCTCAAACCCTGGAACGAACGCGACCGCACCCAGATGGAAATCCTGCCCGAGGTCCAGGCCAAGCTGGAAAGCGTGCCTGGCTTGCAGATCTTCGGCTTCAACCTGCCCTCGCTGCCGGGCACCGGCGAAGGCTTGCCGTTCGCGTTCGTCATCAACTCCCCGAAGGACTACGCAACGCTGCTGGAGGTTGCCGACCGGGTCAAAAAGCGCGCATTGGATTCCGGCAAGTTCGCGTTCATGGACATTGACCTTGCGTTCGACAAGCCAGAAGTCGTGGTGGATATCGATCGCGCCAAGGCCGCCCAGATGGGCGTTTCCATGCAGGACCTGGGCGGCACCCTGGCGACGCTGCTGGGGGAATCAGAGATCAATCGCTTCACCCTCGAAGGCCGCAGCTACAAGGTCATCGCCCAGGTCGAACGACCGTTCCGGGACAACCCGGACTGGCTGAACAATTACTACGTGAAAAATGCAAAGGGTGAATCGCTACCGCTATCGACCTTGATCAAGGTCAGCGACCGGGCGCGACCGCGGCAACTGAACCAGTTCCAGCAGCTCAATGCGGTGACGATTTCAGGCTTCCCCATCGTGAGCATGGGCGAGGCCATCGAGACCGTCCGCCAGATCGCCCGGGAGGAAGCGCCGGTGGGGTTCGCCTTCGATTACGCCGGGGCTTCACGCCAGTTCGTACAGGAAGGCAGCGCGTTGTGGGTGACCTTTGCCCTGGCCCTGGCGATTATCTTCCTGGTGCTGGCCGCGCAGTTCGAAAGCTTCCGGGACCCGCTGGTGATCCTGGTGACCGTGCCGTTGTCCATCTGCGGTGCCCTGATTCCGCTGTTCCTCGGCTGGTCGAGCATGAACATCTATACCCAGGTGGGCCTGGTGACGCTGATCGGCCTGATCAGCAAGCACGGAATCCTGATTGTCGAGTTCGCCAACCAGTTGCGCAGGGAACAGAACCTGTCGCCGCGCGAAGCCGTGGAACAAGCCGCGTCGATTCGTCTGCGACCGGTGCTGATGACCACTGCGGCGATGGTGTTCGGCATGGTGCCGCTCATCTTCGCCACAGGCGCCGGGGCAGTGAGCCGCTTCGACATCGGCACGGTGATCGCCACAGGCATGTCGATTGGCACCTTGTTCACCCTGTTTGTGCTGCCCTGCGTCTACACACTGCTGGCCAGGCCCGATAAACCCTGAAGGCGGCCAGAAGGGAACTGGATGGTTTTTGTGGCGAGGGAGCAAGCTCCCTCGCCACAGGTTTTAGTGTTCGACTGGAGATTGCGGCAGGAAAAAAAGGCCTCGCATAGGCGAGGCCTTTTTGGCTTCGTGATGTTCAACTCTGAGGCCTCATCCCTTGGGACAGGCTGAACATGAACAGCAGCAGATCATCGTCCGGTCGGATCGCCTCGCTCGCCTTTGCCACACGCGGCAAGGGACAATGCGCACCCGCACTGGAGGCACTGAGTATCTGCGAGCGTGGCTGTTCCCACACAGCCACCGCCATCGACGTAACTGCCAGGGCTCCGACTAAAAACAAACCTCTAGCAATTTCTAGTTTCATCGCTATAAACCTTTGATAGCGCTGCCAAACGCCGTCTCATAAAAGTAGACGAATTTTTTCCAGTCGGCATCGCTGAACGACGAATGGCGCCGCAGTTGCTTCAGGTCATGGGAGGCCGCACGCCGGGCGGTCAGCCGCTGGCGACACTTCTCAAAATCCAGCAGGGCTACTTCGGCCTTAGCCGCCTCGCCCTCCCCGGTCACGCGCACAAAGACATGCTTGATATAGATGCAGCCATGCTGCCAGCGTCCCTTGTGCATGCGGGCCAGGCTTTCAGCCAGTGCCAGGAGGATTTGATCATGCACCGCGTCGCCATGACGCTCGCGCCCACCGCCGGCATACCAGTGCTCGATCTCTTCAAAACCTTCCAGCGCCTGGGTCACCAGCAGCGCACGCCACTTATGAACCGGGTCCCGCTGGGCGCCACAGAAAATCAACTGGGGGACGCGGACATCGAGCCGAGTCAACGCCAGCAGTGCATCCTGTTCACGCAGAACGGTCGGCCGACCTAACGGGTGCAGCCAACTGCGATAAATGTGTCCGGTCTGACGCTTGGCATAAAGCAGCTTGCCATCTTGGCCCCTGATCCGTTGCACACCGCTTTCACCACCGCGACGCACATTGGGCTCTTCCACCCATTCACCCTGCTGGCGCCAGAAATGCTCGAAGTCGTCGAGGAGAATCGTTGATGTCTCTGCCGCCTGTACACCCATGCCCTTACCTCTTGCGTAATACATAAACTCGCCACATGGCATAGAGCGGTAGGAAATCCAGCCGTTCCTGAATACGAAACCCAGCCTGTCGAAACTCTTCTTCTACTGTATCTGTCGGTAACACAAATCGATTCTGGTAGTCTTTCTGCCCACGAGTGCGCTCCAGGCGCTTGCGTTTCCAGGCCTTGAAATTGCCATCGACCCACAATGAAACGATCACGCTGTCACGGCTGACACGCTCGAATTCCTTGAGAATCGCCAGTCGATGCGCGGGTTCACCGATGTGATGCAACAAACGCATACAAAAAATACTGTCGACGGCGTTATCAGGCAAGGCGATGTCGAACGCAGAAGTGTGCAAGGGCCGTACCCGTTTTACGACATCGCTCGGTTGAGCCTCCAATGCCGTACCGAGCATGGCCTCGGAATTGTCCGCGCCGATGATGACTCGGTTCGGTTTTTCGGCCAGCAAAGGCCAGAAGCGCCCCGCACCGCAGGGCAGGTCCAGGACCAGGCCCGGGTCTCCGACGAGTGCCAATGCACGCCGGGCCAGCTGTTGGTCTCGCTGGTTGGAAAGACGGCGACTCAAGCCACGGCGATGCTTATGGAAATATTCCCTGGCGTGCTGCTCGTCGTATTTTTCAGAAAATTCCAGTTTGATGGGTTTGGACATTAGGTGGGCCTCGATGATTGATCGACCCCACCTTATGAATCGGAATGTCATGCCTTTGTGAAAATAAAGTTAGGTAACCGCTCCAATGTTTACAAGACTTTTCGGCATAGGGGCTTAGCCCTTTGGATTCAATTCCACTTCGAAATGGCAACCATTGGGCTCCATCGTACTGAGGCTGACTGTCCAGCCCTGGTTCTCGCAAATGCGCTGTACCAGGGACAAGCCCAGTCCCAAACCCTCGCCGCGTTTTTCGTTACCGCGCACGAACGGCTCGAACATCGCTTCGCGCTTCTCCTCAGGAATCCCCACGCCGCTGTCCTCGACCACGAATCCGGTGGTGGTCAGCGAAAGGCGGATAAATCCATGGTCGGTATAGTGCAGGGCATTACGCAACAGATTGCCCATCACGGCCGTCAGGAACGTGGCGTTATACAGGGTGTCGACGGTTTGCCCGGGTTCGAAGATCAGCGTCAGGCCTTTGGATTCGATGGGTGCACGCCATACGCCAAGGAGGTTCTCGGCCACCTGCCCCAGGGTCAGCCGAGGCGACATGCCGCTGTCCTCCCGCTCGGCCCTGGCGAGCATCAGGAAAGTCTGCACCAGTTCGCGCATCTCTTCACTGGCCCGATTGATGCGCTCGACCTGGGTACGACCGCGCGGGTCCAGCGCCGGGTTTTCCAACAGCAACTCACAAGAAGTCGCCAGGACCATCAACGGTGTACGCAACTCATGGCTCACGTCGCTGGTAAACAACCGCTCGCGGGTCAAGGCCTGGCGCAAACGCCCCAGTGTGGCGTCGAACGCCACCGCCAGTTCTCCCACCTCATCGGCGGCATAATCCGGGGCCAGCGGCGGCGCGAGCCCCAGAAGCTGATCGCGATGACGCACTTGCCGGGCCAGGCGAACCACGGGCGCCATTACCCGGCGTGCCAGGACCCAGCCCAGAAATACCGCCAGCGCCAGGCTGAGTACGAACCCCACCAGCACCACGGCGAACAGCACCCGTTCGCGCTCTTCGAAGTCGCTCTGGTCTTGCAGCAACACGTAGTGCCGGCCGTCAACGATCTCGACCATGGCGTGATAGGACAACTGCTCGCGAAACACCTCGTGGAAACCACGCTCCAGATGGCGCAGATCCTTGGGCAACTCGAAATCCCCCGGGCCGCCGCTGAAGTAAAACAACTGGTCGGGTTCCGGCCGATGGTTCCAGTCCGAGACGCTGTCCATCAACAGCAGGCGTTGCAAATCACCGCCAAGCCCGGCGGAGATCAGTTTCTCTTCAACCAGATGGACCGTCGCCACGATGCCCATGGCGAACGCACCGGCCACCAACGCGCTCATCAGCGCAAACGCGATGATGATCCGTTGGGCGAGACTTTGCTTAAACTCCATCGCGGCCCTCGGCCAGGCGATAGCCGACGCCGTGCACGGTATGCAACAACGGCTTTTCGAACGGTTTGTCGATCACCTGGCGCAGTTGATGGACATGGCTGCGCAAGCTGTCGCTGTCCGGGCAATCGTCGCCCCACAACGCTTCCTCGAGGATTTCGCGGCGCAGCACATGGGGACTTTTCTGCATCAGCACCGCCAACAGCTTCAGGCCGACGGGGTTGAGCTTGAGCAGCTTGCCTTCGCGTGTCACTTCGAGGGTATCGAGGTCGTAGCTCAGGTCGCCGACCTGCAAGGCCCGCCGGCCGCCACCCTGGGCACGACGCATGACGGCTTCGATCCGCGCCGCCAGCTCCGACAAGGCGAACGGTTTGATCAGGTAGTCATCGGCACCGGACTTGAAGCCCTGCAAGCGATCGTCCAACTGATCCCGGGCGGTGAGCATGATGACCGGCGTATCGCGCCGGGCGTCTTCGCGCAGGCGCTTGCACAAGGTGTAGCCGTCGATGCCTGGCAGCATGATATCGAGCACGATCAGGTCGTAATGTTCGGTCGCCGCCAGGTGCAACCCCGACAAACCGTCCTGGGCGCAATCGACGGTGTAGCCCTTGAGTCCCAGGTAATCGGCCAGGTTGGCCAGGATGTCACGGTTGTCTTCGACCAATAGAATTCGCATGGGCACCTCTGCGTACACAGTTAACGGCTGGCTTGGCCCGCGCAGCTTACGGCCAAGCGTGGCTCACGGCTAGGATTGTATCCGCCGTAGCAGCGCGGGTCCCCCTGTGGGAGCGAGCTTGCCCGCGAATGCGGTGGATCAGCCACCATCCCTGTTGAATGTGTCGACGCTTCGTGAACAAGCTCGCCCCCACAAAGATCAAATGCACTCAGGAACAGGACTGCGCGATCATTGACAAGTTTTTCACCCAACATTCACACCGCCCCAACGCCGCGCAAGCCAGACTGCGCAACGCGCTGCTTACGAAAACTCCCATCAAAGGTATTGCCATGGTCTCCACCGCCAACCGCCCCGCTTCCAGGCCGCTGAATTTCCGGGTTGCCTTGGGCCTGCCTGCCGTTGTCGCAGCCATTCTGGTACTGCTGGAACTGACCACCCTGGACATGGACGTGGCCAAGCTGTTTTACGACCCGATGGCGGGTGATTTTATCGGTCGGCACAGTTTTTTTCTGGAGGACATCCTGCACGATCGAGCCAAGGAGGTGGTGATCGCGTTCTCCGTACTGGCGATCCTCGGGTTCATTGGTACGTTTTTCATCACCCGGCTCAAACCCTTCAAACGCGAGCTGGGTTGCCTGGTGCTGTCCCTGGCACTGGCGACGTCTTTCGTCACCCCGATGAAAGCCGTGACGGCTGTGCAATGCCCCTGGAGCCTGAAGGAATTCGGCGGCAAGGAAACCTACAGTGAACTGCTCAGCCCGCGCCCGGCCACCGACAAACCCGGCCGCTGCTGGCCCGGCGGTCACGCCGCCACCGGGTTCACATTGTTTGCGCTGTTCTTCGTCCTGCGCGACCGCCGCCCGCGCCTGGCCCGCCGGGCCTTGGTACTGGCCTTGACGTTGGGCACGGTGTTTTCCCTGGGGCGGATGATGCAAGGGGCGCACTTCTTTTCCCATAACGTGTGGACGGCGGTGTTCTGTTGGCTGATTTGCCTGGGGTGTTACTACTACATCCTGTACCGACCGGCCGCCACGGCTGATCGCGTAGCTGCAACCAGTCCCGCCAATGCCTGAACTGAACCGCATCCCAATGTGGGAGATTCTATGGTGCAGGGCTACCCCCTAAATGCCTTTCGGTAAATATTCGCTCTGATTCTTCAGCAGGGCGAATACCACTCGGGCAAGCTTGCGGGCCAGTGCTACTAATGCTTCGGTTGTGCTGAGTCCCCGGGCCCTTAGTGCCTCATAAAAACCCTTCCATGCCGCTGTGCGCCTCGCCGACATCGCGGCGTTATGCATCAATCGACGGGCCTCTGGGTCACCTCGCTTAGACAGGCAGCGGCGTCCCTTCTTTTTCCCTGAGTCCGATATACGCAGGTCTAGCCCCAGAAAAGCGATGAAGGCATCGGCATTTCTGAAATCCCCACGCTGAAACGACGTGAGCAAAC
>NZ_FMTK01000015.1:0-19985 GCF_900100025.1 Pseudomonas sp. NFACC56-3
ATGGAATATATGAGGCAGGGCCAAGCGCACAGAACGCTTGACCCTGCGTTACCGAGCACCACCCACCTGGTTTTGCGATGCTGGATAACAGATGACGTAAACGGCCTACCGACCTGACAGAAAACCTGGGCTCCCACACGGCTCTAAAGCCGATCTACCCTAATCAGGACTGTCAGGCGCGATTTTCATCGCGGCGCGAATTTATCTTTTCGACGCCGAATAGATTGCGGCAAGCCAATCACGCATCCAAATTCAGTATTGCAGAAACTGAGAGGACCATAGATGTGGGAGCGAGCTTGCTCGCGATAGCGGCGGGACAGTCAACACAGAGGCAAACTGATCCGCCGCTATCGCGAGCAAGCTCGCTCCCACAAGGATCACGCGACATTCAACCCAACCCCGCCCGCCGGCTTATAACGCATCGATCTAAAACTCACAGCAATCCCTCCGGTCAGTTTCAGGGTACCTGCCCTTTTGGCAGGTGCTGCTTGACCCCTCCCCAACGGAAAAACCGGTAAGGACTTATGTGCGGATTAGCTGGAGAGTTACGTTTCGATCAACAACCTGCGGACCTTGCGGCCGTAGAGCGAATCACCCATCACCTGGCCCCTCGCGGCCCTGACGCGTGGGGTTTTCATAGCCAGGGGCCGATCGCCCTGGGCCATCGGCGCCTGAAAATCATGGACCTGTCGGACGGCTCGGCCCAGCCGATGATCGACAATCAACTGGGCCTGTCCCTGGCCTTCAACGGCGCGATCTACAACTACCCGGAACTGCGCACCGAACTCGAAGCCCTGGGCTACACCTTCTATTCCGGTGGCGACACCGAAGTGCTGCTCAAGGGCTACCACGCCTGGGGCGAAGCACTGCTGCCCAAGCTCAACGGCATGTTCGCGTTCGCCATCTGGGAGCGCGATGTCAAGCGGCTGTTCATCGCCCGCGACCGCCTCGGCGTCAAGCCGCTGTACCTGTCGCGCACCGGCCAACGGCTACGCTTCGCCTCGGCATTGCCGGCCCTGCTCAAGGGCGGCGACATCAACCCCATGCTCGACCCGGTGGCCCTCAACCATTACCTGAATTTCCACGCCGTGGTCCCGGCGCCCCGTACCTTGCTGGCCGGTGTTGAAAAACTGCCGCCCGCTACCTGGATGCGGATCGAAGCCGACGGCACCACCGAGCAGAAAACCTGGTGGACCCTGCCCTACGGGCCTCGGGCCGACGAACAGCACCTGAACCTGGAAGACTGGACCGACCGCGTGCTCGACAGCACCCGTGAAGCCGTCGCCATTCGCCAGCGCGCCGCCGTGGATGTCGGCGTGCTGCTGTCCGGGGGCGTCGACTCAAGCATGTTGGTGGGTCTGTTGCGGGAAGTGGGCGTGGAAGACCTGTCCACGTTCTCCATCGGTTTCCAGGATGCCGGCGGCGAGCGCGGTGACGAATTCCAATATTCGGACCTGATCGCCAAGCACTACGGCACCCGCCACCACCAACTGCGCATCGACGAAAAAGAGATCATCGAGCAACTGCCCGCGGCGTTTCGCGCCATGAGCGAGCCGATGGTCAGCCACGACTGCATCGCCTTCTACCTGCTGTCGCGGGAAGTGGCCAAGCATTGCAAAGTCGTACAAAGCGGCCAGGGCGCCGACGAGCTGTTCGCCGGTTACCACTGGTACCCGCAGGTCGATGGCGCCAGCGATCCGTACACCGCCTATCGCGCTGCGTTCTTCGACCGCAGCTACGAAGAATATGCCGCCACCGTGCAGCCCAACTGGCTGACGGCCAATGACGCGGCCGGTGACTTCGTCAAGGAACATTTCGCCCAACCCGGGGCCGATGCCGCGGTGGACAAGGCCCTGCGCCTGGACAGCACCGTGATGCTGGTGGACGACCCGGTCAAGCGCGTCGACAACATGACCATGGCCTGGGGCCTGGAAGCGCGCACGCCGTTCCTGGACTACCGCCTGGTGGAGCTTTCGGCCCGGGTCCCGGCGAAGTTCAAGCTGCCCGATGGCGGCAAGCAGGTGCTCAAGGAAGCCGCCCGACGGGTGATCCCCAGCGAGGTGATCGACCGCAAGAAAGGTTATTTCCCAGTGCCAGGCCTCAAGCATCTGGAAGGCCACACCCTGGCCTGGGTCCGCGAACTGCTGCTGGATCCGAGCCAGGATCGCGGCCTGTTCAACCCGGCCATGCTCGACCGCCTGCTCACCGACCCCAACGGACAGCTCACGCCGTTGCGCGGTTCGCGGCTGTGGCAACTGGCGGCGCTGAACCTGTGGCTCAGCGAGCAAGGAATCTGATCGATGAAACCTCACGCAACCGTTCACAACCAACGCCTCTTGCGCGGCCAGGCGCCTTCTTACGAACGCCTGCAGGCACGCCTGGCCGAAGACGGCAGCGAATTGGGCGCCGACCCGATCGCGGTGCATTGCGGCTGGGGCCGACTGCTGATCGGCCACACCTTCCCGGACCCGGCGAGCCTGGCCCGGGAACTGCTCAACGAACAACCCGGTGAACGCGACATTGCCTTGTACGTGGCCGCGCCCCAGCAAGTGCTGGGGCTGGAACCGGCGCAACTGTTCCTCGACCCCTCCGACACCTTGCGCCTGTGGTTCAGCGACTATCGCCAGTCCACCCGGGTATTTCGCGGTTTCCGGATTCGCCGGGCCCAGAGCGAGACCGACTGGCAGGCGATCAACCAGCTCTATCAGGCCCGGGGCATGCTGCCCATCGACCCGCTGCGACTGACCCCGCGTCACGAGGGCGGCCCGGTTTATTGGCTGGCCGAAGACGACGACACCGGTACGGTGATCGGCAGCGTCATGGGCCTGAACCATCAGAAGGCCTTCAACGACCCGGAAAACGGCAGCAGCCTCTGGTGCCTGGCCGTCGATCCGCAATGCCCACGGCCCGGTGTGGGCGAAGTGCTGGTGCGTCACCTCATCGAACATTTCATGAGCCGGGGCTTGAGCTACCTCGACCTGTCGGTGCTGCATGACAATCGCCAGGCGAAAAACCTCTACGCCAAGCTCGGTTTTCGCAACCTGCCGACCTTCGCCATCAAGCGCAAGAACGGCATCAACCAGCCGTTGTTTCTCGGGCCGGGCCCCGAGGCGCAGTTCAATCCTTATGCGCGGATCATTGTCGAGGAAGCTCGCCGTCGCGGCATCGAAGTGCAGGTGGACGATGCCGAGGCCGGCTTGTTCACCCTCATCCACGGGAGCCGCCGGGTGCGCTGCCGCGAATCCCTGAGCGACTTGACCAGCGCCATCAGCATGACCTTGTGCCAGAACAAAAGCCTGACCCACAAGGTGCTGAAAAGCGCCGGCCTGAACCTGCCGGCCCAACAGTTGGCGGGCAATGCCGATGACAACCTGGCGTTCCTCGACGAGCACGAACGGGTGGTGGTCAAGCCGCTGGACGGGGAACAGGGCCAAGGCGTGGCGGTGGATCTGCGCACCATCGAGGAGGTGCAGAGCGCCATCGAGACGGCTCGGCAGTTCGATAGCCAGGTGTTGCTGGAAAGCTTCCACGAAGGGCTGGACCTGCGCATCCTGGTGATCGGCTTTGAAGTGGTGGCGGCGGCGATCCGGCGTCCGGCGGAGGTGATCGGCGACGGCCGGCACACCATCGGCGCGTTGATCGAAGCCCAAAGCCGCCGACGGCAGGCGGCCACGGGCGGCGAAAGCAAGATCCCGATGGATGCCGAGACCCTGCGCACACTCAACGCGGCGGGGTTCGACTACGACAGCGTGCTGCCGGCCGGGGAACACCTGTTCGTCCGGCGTACGGCGAACCTGCATACCGGCGGCGTGCTGGAGGATGTTACCGCCATCCTGCATCCGACCCTCGTCGATGCGGCGGTGCGCGCCGCGCGGGCGTTGGACATTCCCATGGTCGGCCTCGACCTGCTGGTGCCGGCGGCCGATCGACCCGAGTACGTGTTCATCGAAGCCAACGAACGCGCCGGCCTGGCCAACCACGAACCCCAGCCCACCGCCGAGCGCTTTGTGGATTTGTTGTTTCCTCATAGCCAGACGGTGGCTTAGCAGAAGTGTGGTGCCTGACCAGTCCCCATCGCGAGCAAGCTCGCTCCCACATGGAATTTTTGGTGTTTATGCATTCTGTGTTCACTGCAGAAGCCCTGTGGGAGCGAGCTTGCTCGCGATAAGGCCAGTGCAGGCACCGTCATCCAACAGTCGGACTCACTCATCGAAACCATCGATGCGCTCAACCCATCAGGAGTTTCCATGATCAGTAAAATTCCCGAACCGGATCTCGAATACCTGCAAAAGGTCCTGCTGGAAATGCTCGCCATTCCCAGCCCCACCGGCTTTACCGACACCATCGTGCGCTACGTCGCCGAGCGGCTCGAGGAGCTGGGTATCGCATTCGAAATGACCCGTCGCGGCACGATCCGCGCCACGCTCAAGGGTCGCAAGAGCAGCCCCGACCGGGCCGTCTCGGCGCACCTGGATACCATCGGTGCCGCGGTGCGGGCCATCAAGGACAACGGTCGCCTGACCCTGGCGCCGGTAGGTTGCTGGTCCAGCCGGTTTGCCGAAGGCAGCCGGGTCAGCCTGTTCACCGACACCGGCGTGATTCGCGGCAGCGTGCTGCCATTGATGGCGTCCGGGCACGCGTTCAACACCGCCGTGGACGAAATGCCCATCAGTTGGGACCACATCGAATTGCGCCTGGACGCCTATTGCGCCACCCGCGCCGACTGCGAGACCCTCGGGGTGGGCATCGGCGATTACGTGGCCTTCGATCCCCTGCCGGAATTCACCGAAAGCGGCCACATCAGCGCCCGGCACCTGGACGACAAGGCCGGGGTGGCGGCTTTGCTGGCGGCGCTCAAGGCGATTGTCGACAGCGGTGAAGAACTGCTGATCGATTGTCACCCGCTGTTCACCATCACCGAGGAAACCGGCAGCGGCGCCGCGGCCGCGCTGCCCTGGGACGTCAGCGAATTCGTCGGCATCGACATCGCGCCCGTCGCCCCCGGCCAGCACTCGAGCGAACATTCGGTCAGCGTGGCGATGCAGGACTCCGGAGGCCCCTACGACTATCACCTGTCGCGGCACCTGCTGAAACTGGCCAAGGAGAACGACATATCGGCACGCCGCGACCTGTTCCGCTACTACTTCAGCGACGCTCATTCGGCCATCACCGCCGGCCACGATAGCCGTACCGCCCTGCTCGCCTTCGGCTGCGACGCCACCCATGGCTACGAACGTACTCACATCGACAGCCTAGCCGCCCTCAGCCGCTTGCTAGGCGCCTACATTCTCAGCCCACCGGTGTTCGCCAGCGACGCACAACCGGCCCAAGGCTCGCTGGACCGCTTCAGTCACCAGATCGAGCACGATGCACAGATGGAAAGCGATACCCGGGTGCCATCGGTGGATAGCCTGGTGGGGCAGCGGTCGGATAGCTGATCCAGCATTTAATTGCCTGGCATATCGCCATCGCAAGCGAGCTCGCTCCCACATGGAGTCTTCAGTGCGGCTCAGAACCCTGTGGGAGCGAGCTTGCTCGCGATGAGGCCGGAACAAGCAACCGCAAACCCAGGCTAGCCGCAAAAGCCCATTGGCCGTAGCATCGCCTCATTGTCTAGCCGAGGTACCCCATGCTCATCCCCCACGACCAACTCGAAGTCGACACACTCACTCGCCTGATCGAGGATTTCGTGACCCGCGACGGCACCGACAACGGTGACGACACGCCCCTTGAAACGCGGGTTCTACGGGTCCGGCAAGCGCTGACCAAAGGCCAGGCGTTGATCGTCTTCGACCCCGAAAGCGAACAGTGCCAACTGATGCTCAAGCACGACGTGCCCAAGCACCTATTCGACTGAACACGCCTTGCGGGCGGCGTGGGCCTTTTTCCTCTGGATCTTTTCGTAGATTTCGGAGCGATGGACATCGACGTGCCGTGGCGCTTCCACGCCAAAACGCACGGTGGTGCCGCTGACCGACAGCACACGGACGGAAATATCGTCACCGATGGAAATCAACTCACCCACAGCGCGGCTTAATACGAGCATGGTTCTTGTCCTTAAGAATGTCTGGACCCTGACCATGCCCGGCCTGCTTTCCGTTCTCAAGACACCGGCGAGAATTCAGTAAGGCCCTACAAGCAAAGTTCTTGCGACTGAAGGAAACTTCCTGCAAAACCCTGCTGGACCGTAGGTTATTTCAGGACGCCGAGAACCGCGGGCCAAATAAAATCACGCTCGCCCCCAGCACGCAGAGCGCCACGCCAATCCAGTCGGAACCCAGTGGCCGGACCCGCTCCACCACAGCCAGCCAGCCAATCGAGGCAACGATATAGATGCCGCCATAGGCGGCGTAGGCACGCCCGGCGTACGTCGCTTCGATGCGAGTCAGCAACAGGGCGAACAAGGTCAGGCTGAGCAGCGCCGGGGCGATCCACCAGGCGCTCTTGCCCTGGCGCAGCCACATCCAGAAGGCGTAGCAACCGGCGATTTCAAACAGCGCGGCGAGAAAAAACCACAAGTAATTGAGCATGCAGATGTCCATCAGGAAGGCCGAATGGCGCCATCCTGAGGACATCGGGCAGCCAGGTCAATTCAGGTTCTGTCGAGCCTTGGCGCGCATCTTGTCGGCCATGACGGTCATTTCGTCGTACAGCGCTTGTGGGTTCTTCTGCTTGAGGGCCCACGCCATGCGTCCCTGTTCATGAGGCAGGATCATGAACTGACCCTGGGCGACCTGCTGATAGATGTAGTCGGCAATGTCGGCGGCGCTGATCGGCGAGCTTTCCAGCAATTTGCCAACCTGGGCCTTCATGGCCGGGGTCGGACCGCGGAAGGAATCCAGCAGATTGGTCTGGAAGAACGACGGGCACACCACGTGTACGCCGACCTCCTGCTGCGCCAGTTCAACCAACAGGCTTTCCGACAACGCCACCACACCGGCCTTGGCCACGTTGTAGTTGCTCATGGCGGGCCCCTGCATCAGGGCGGCCATGGAAGCAATGTTGATGATCTTGCCGCGGCTTTTTTCCAGCAGTGGCAGGAACGCCTTGCAGCCCTTGACCACGCCCATCAGGTTGATCGCGATCTGCCAGTCCCAATCCTCCAGGGAGAGTTCGCTGAAGAACCCGCCCGAGGCGACGCCGGCATTGTTGACGATGATATCGATGCCGCCGAGCTTCTCTTCGCAAGCCTGGGCGAACGCCGTCAATTGGCTGTAGTCGCGCACATCGCAGCGCTGGGTGAAGCCGTCGCCACCCGCCGCGCGCACGAGTTTGAGGGTTTCCACAAGGCCTGGCTCGCTGACATCCGATAAAGCCAGGCGCCAGCCTTCGCGGGCCCAGCGCAGCGCGATTTCGCGACCCAGGCCGGAGCCGGCACCAGTGATCATCATGCGATTTTGCATAGCAAACAGCCTTGTTCCGGGAGAGATAGGCCGAGTGTAGCGAAGGCGCCTGCCGGACCCACGCTCCATCAGACTGCTGAATGGCGAGGGCAAACCGTAGGAACTGGTAGGAGCCCATAAAAACTTTGAATTTTTTACCAGACGTAACGGTCGGACTTAATAAGCCGCCCGGATTTAACACATGCGTGCTGGTAGTTGGAAGTTGCAACACTCCAAAACTGACCAATAAGGAAATCTACAATGGGCACAATACTTATCATCATCCTGATCCTCCTGCTGATCGGTGGTCTTCCGGTCTTCCCGCACTCCAGAAGTTGGGGTTACGGTCCGTCCGGTATCATTGGTGTAGTGTTGGTGGTGCTGTTGGTCCTGCTATTACTGGGCAAGATATAAACCGCTAAGTAAGCGCAAAAAAAAGAGGCCTTTGCAGGCCTCTTTTTTATGCTCGCCGTTTATCAGTCCGGCTTGCCGTCAACGACGCCCGCGGTGTTATCCAACAGGCTCTTGGTCGCGGTTTGCAGGAACGATTCGAGCTTGAGTTTCATCTCGGCAGTGTCCGGTGCGTCCGGGATGATTTGCGCGTGAGGGTTGGCGCCCAGTTCATAGCGGTACATCTTCGGCGGCATTTCCTTCTCCTTCGGCAGGACCAGGATCTTGTCGTCGCGAATGATCGCCGTCGTCTGTTCACTGCCCGACGGCTTGATCACGCCAAAACCGGTGTCGCCTTCCGGCAGGTTCAACAGGTCACGGCCCCAGCACTGGTTCCGAACCTGCCCACCGAGACGGCCCATGATGGTCGGTACGATGTCGACCTGGGTACCCACGGTATGGCTACGCTGGCCGAATTTTTCCTGGACGCCCGGGCCGATCAACAGCATCGGCACGTTGAAACGGCCCAGGTCCATTTCGGTGATCTGGCGTTCGTTGCCAAAGCCATGGTCGCCCACCACCACGAACAGGGTTTCCTTGAAGTAAGGCTCCTTGCGGGCCTTCTCGAAGAACTGGCCCAGCGCCCAGTCGGCGTAGCGCATGGCCGTCAAGTGTTCGTTCAGGCTGCCACGGTCGGTGACCGGCTCGACCGGCAACGGCGTCGGCAACGCATAAGGCGTGTGGTTGGACAGGGTTTGCAGCAAGGCATAGAACGGCTTGCCATTTTCCCGGGCCTTGAGCTCGATCAGGCCACGGTCGAACATGTCTTGGTCGGACACCCCCCAGGTGGGGTCGGAAAACACCGGGTTCACGAAGTCGTTACGCCCGATGAAGTTGGTCATGCCCTGGCTGCTGAAGAACCCCGACTGGTTGTCCCAGGCGAAATCGCCGTTGTAGACATACACGTCGTCGTAGTCACGGGCGCTGAGCAGTTGCGGCAAGCCCGACAGCTTGTGGCTGCCCTCCGGTGTCTGCATCAGGTATTCGAAACCCGGCAGGTTCGGGAAGCACGCCATGGTGGCGAACATGCCCTGGTGGGTGTGGGTGCCGTTGGAGAAGAAGCGGTCGAACAGCAGGCCTTCCTTGGACAGTTTGTCCAGGTAAGGCGTGATGTTGCCCGGCGCGCCCAGGGCGCCCACCGAGTGACCGGCCATGCTTTCCATGAGGATCACGACCACATTCTTGATCGGCAGGGTCTTGTCCGCCGGCGGCGTGTAGTCACGGCGCACGGCGGCGGTCTCGGTGTCCACGAGCTTGTCGTCAGACATCACCAGCATGTCACGCACGGTCTGCTGTGCCAGTGGCTGCTCTAGGGTGGCTTTCCAGATGTTGTCACGGTCTTCGGACATCCGGCTCTTGGCCGCCGCCACCAGCGACAACGTGCCATTGAGTCCAAGCTGGTTGGCGAAGTTCGAGTCGGTGGTGTAGACGTCCCCCCAACGCAGCGGCGGACCTTGGCGCAGGGTGCCGCGCGCGGCGACCACGGCCACCAGCAGGCAAACCATGAACACCGCGACACGCCCATACCACGGGGCGATCTGCCGGGTGCCGATAGTACCGCCACTGAACGGCCCACGGGGACGGGTGGCGCGGTCGGCGCCCTTGAACGCCAGGGCGAGGATGACGGTGCCGCCGACCCAGGCCAGCAGGTAGCGCACCACCGGGAAACCGTACCAGAGCATGCTCATCACGGTTTTCGGGTCTTCCTTCACATATTGGAAGACCAGACCGTTGAGGCGTTGGTGAAATTCACGGTAGAAGTCCATCTCCATCAAGCCGAGGAACAGCGCGATGCTGGAGGTGACGGTCAGCCAGAAACGAAAAAACCCACGGGCAGCCATGGCCCTTGCGCTGAACAACGCCAGCAGCAGCGGGATGCAGAGGTAGACCACCAGGCGCAAGTCGAAGCGCAGGCCGTTGACGAACGCTTCAACGAAGGTCGAGGCCGGGGTGTCGAGAATCATCTCGCGGTTATAGACCAGCAGCGCCACGCGCAGCAGGCTTAGCATAACCATCATCACCAGGGCACAAAGCAACGTGTAGGCCAGGTGCGATTTGACGGTCGGTTGCAGCAGGCGATGCGTGGTGCGCTGCTGACTCAGGGCGTCCGGGATTGCCATGTCGTTTAAGGACCCTATTGGAATTGGAGTGACAAAAGAGAAACTACGGCGCGCCCTCTGTTGGCCAAAGCCTGGCCCCGGGGCTTGCGCGAGTGCGCAAATGTTGCACGAACGGCTATGGCATTGCCATTAAATAACCGATGGCGATATGAGCGCGGGGGATTGTCCGCAAGATTTAGTGAAAATTTCGTTCAAAGAATATCCGGAAACACAAAATCCCCGACCTGCTGATGAAGTTGAGCCGAACGCTATTGTGGCGAGGGAGCTTGCTCCCGCTCGGCTGCGAAGCAGTCGTAAAACCCGAATAACGAAATATGCCTGACGGACCGCGGTGGCTGGATTGGGGCTGCTTCGCAGCCCAGCGGGAGCAAGCTCCCTCGCCACAGGGTTGCCGATCACATCCAGTCCAGTGTGAAAACGATCATCGTCAATGAAACTGGCGTCCAAGGCCCGCCGGCACGCCTTCGATGGTGGTGTCTTCCCAGGGGCCATTCGGGCTGACGGAACGGCTCCAACCGTTGTTCCAGCGGTAATAGGTACGCTGGCGATAGAACGTATTGGTCTGGTTGTCCAGCACATAGACCCCCAGCTTGGCGTCCCAATGGCTGTTGCCACCCGGTGGCGGGGCGAAGCTGGCGGAAGTGCGCGGCAACGGCTTGGCCGGTTTGTTCGGGATGGCCGGCTTGCCTGGAGGCGTGGACGGGGCCGGTTTGGTGGTTGGGGTCGACGGTGGAATCGGTGGCAGCGGTGCCGAGGGCTCAGACGGACGCTGGACCGCACAAGCGCTCAGGCCCATGACGAGCGTGAGCAGGGTGATACGAGCGATGGCGGTCATGGTGCGAATTCCTGTTATTTGTCCGGGCTGTCGATGGTCAATTGTTGTGGCGCCGTGGTGCTGCTGGCCAGGGGCTGGCTGCGGCCGATCCACTCACCCGCGGTCGGCTGACCGGCCCGGGAGATGCGCGCCATCAGTTGGACTTCGGGGAAGTTCGACAGTTTCAACTGCGGCATCATGGCATCCGCGTCGCCCAGTTCCACCGTGACCGGCAGATCGGCTACCGTCAGGCGTTTGGCGGCCAGCGGTGCCGGTGGGCCGGAAACGGCACGGGCGAAGATGAACACGCTGTCGCCCGGCTGCACCTTGGCCTTGAGTGCCGGTGCCAGATCGACGCGGACCTTGAGCAATGCCCCAGTCTTGGCCACCGGGGCCTGGACGACTTTGCCACCGCTGGCTTGCAGCTTCTCGGTGGCACGGGCAATGCCGCCCTGCAGCGCCTCGCGGGATTTGTCGCCTTCCGGCAGTTGCGCGAGCAGACGCCCCCAGTAGTCGATCGCATCCTGATAACGCTCGCCTTCAAACGCGGCGATGCCCAACAAGCCGAGGCTGGTGACTTCCTTCGGATCGAGCTTGAGCGCTTCGTCGGTCAAGGCCTGGACTTTATCCGACCATTTCTTGCCATCGGCGAAATACTGCGCCTGGGCCCACTGGCCCAACAGTTCCGGTTGACGACCGGCGACGGCCACGGTGCGCTCGAAGAGCTTCGCCGCGTCCGCCGGACGATCCTGAGCCATGTAGGTACGCCCGAGGAAATACAGGCCCTCGGCATTATCCGGCTGCGCCGCCACCGCACGTTCCAGGCGCAGGGTCATCTCTTCCATCGACTGCGGCGCCTGGGCGAACTCGCGGGTCAGCTCGACCTTGTCGCTGGCACCGAAATGCAGGTACAGCGCCAGGCCCAACACCGGCACCAGCACGGCGGCAAGCAACGGCAATGGCTTGCCTAGCCGGGATTCGCGCGGTGCGTCGGCGCCCTCGGTGTCGGCGAGCAGTTCACGGGCGGCTTCGGCGCGACCGGTATCCAGTTGCGCGGCGTTGAGCACGCCCTCCTCCCGTTCAGCCTGCAATTCGGCCACGCGCTCCTGATACAGCGCCACGTTGAGTGCGGTCCGATCCTCCTCCAGTTGGGCGCGACGACCACGCAGCACAGGGATCAACAGAAAACTCAGGGCAACCAGAAGAAGCAGACCTGCGGCGAGCCAGAAATCAATCATGCTTGGTTTTATCCAACAGTTGGTCGAGGCGCTGGCGCTCTTCGACGGAAAGCGTGTCCGGGGCGGCTGTACGCTGGACCCGGCGGCGGCGCACGATCACCGCGATGACGACGAAACCGCCGAGCAACAGCCCGGCGGGGCCGAACCAGAGCAGCGCGGTCTTGGAGGACAGGGCGGGGTTGTAGCGCACGAACTCACCGTAGCGATCGACCATGAAGTCGATGATCTGCTGGTTGTCCTTGCCCTCGCCGAGCATGCGAAAGATTTCCTTGCGCAGGTCGGCGGCAATCGGGGCGTTGGAGTCGGCGATGTCCTGGTTCTGGCACTTGGGGCAGCGCAGTTCCTTGGTCAATTCGCGAAACCGCTCGCGCTCGCCATCGTTGGCGAATTCGTAGGTGTCGATGGCAGCGTGAGCCACACCGACCAGGCTCAAACCGAGGATAGCGGCGGCTAACCAGCGCTTCATGGCTTGGCCTCGTCCACCAGGGCCTGGTACTTGGCGGCCAGTTTCTCGCGCCAGACCTGTTCGTCGATCACGCCGACGAACTTGTCGCGGATCACGCCCTTGGCGTCGATGAAGAAGGTTTCCGGTGCGCCATAGACACCCAGGTTCAGGCCCAGGGAGCCGTCTTCATCACGAATGTCCAATTGATACGGGTTGTGGAATTCGGCCAGCCACTTCAAGGCGTCGGCATTGACGTCCTTGTAATTGACGCCATAGATCACCACGCCGTTCTGGGCCAGCTTGTTCAGCACCGGGTGTTCGACCCGGCAGGAAATGCACCAGGTGCCCCACACGTTGACCAGCGCCGGCTTGCCCAGCAGGTCCGCGCGGGTCAGGGTCTTGTCACCTTGCACCGAGGGCAGGGAAAACTCCGGGAACGGCTTGCCGATCATTGCCGAGGGCAATTCGCTCGGGTTCAGGTACAACCCCCGATACAAAAACACCGCCATCAACAGGAACAGCGCCAGCGGCAACACCATCAACCAACGTTTCATGCAGTGGCTCCCGTCACGCCCAGGGCTTCACGCACCCGGGTTTTCACCTTGACCCGATAGCGCCGATCCAGCGCCGCCAGCACCCCACCCAGGCCGGTGAGCAAGCCACCGAACCAGATCCAGCGCACGAACGGCTTGACGTGGACCCGCACCGCCCATGCGCCGTCGCCCAGGGATTCGCCCAAGGCCACGTAGAGGTCGCGGGTGAAACCGGCATCGATCCCAGCCTCGGTCATGACCGAGTTCTGCACGGTGTAGAGGCGTTTTTCCGGATGCAGCACAGTGACTTCCTGACCGTCGCGAATGACCCGCACGGTGCCTTTGTCGGACGTGAAGTTCGGTCCCACGAAATGCTTGGCGCCCTCGAACACGAACTGGTAGCCCCCCAGGTCCATGGACTCGCCCGGCGCCAGGCGCAGGTCGCGCTCAGCACTGTTCTGGCTGGACAGCACCACGCCCAGGGCGCAGACGGCGATGCCCAGGTGGGCGATCTGCATGCCCCAGTAACTGCGGGTCAGGGTTGGCAGGCCCTTGATCAGGCCTTTGTGGCGGGTCTTGTCGAAGATATCCCGGACACCGGCCAGCAACACCCAGGCCGCCAGCACGAATGTCGCCAGCACCGCCCAGTTGAAGTCGCCATAGGCCACGCCGGCCACCACGGCCAGGGCTGCCGTGCCCAGCAGCACCGGGGTCAACATGCCCAGCAGCCACTTGACCGGCGTGTCCTTCCAGCGCACCAGCACACCGATGGCCATCACCACCATCAGGATCGCCATCAGCGGAATGAACAACGCGTTGAAATACGGCGGGCCGACCGACAGCTTCGCGCCGGACAGCGCATCGAGCACCAGCGGGTACAACGTCCCCAGCAGGATCATCGACGCGGCCACCACCAGCACCAGGTTGTTGCCCAGTAACAGGGTTTCCCGTGACCAGAGGTTGAAGCCCACCTGGCTCTTGACCACCGGCGCACGCAGGGCGAACAACGTCAGCGAACCACCGACGACGAACAACAGGAACATCAGGATGAACACGCCACGCTCAGGGTCCGAGGCGAAGGCATGCACCGACGTCAGCACGCCGGAACGCACCAGGAACGTGCCCAGCAGGCTCAGGGAGAATGCCGCGATGGCCAGCAGCACGGTCCAGCTCTTGAATACACCGCGCTTTTCCGTGACAGCCAGGGAGTGAATCAGCGCCGTGCCCACCAACCAGGGCATGAACGAGGCGTTTTCCACCGGGTCCCAGAACCACCAGCCGCCCCAACCGAGTTCGTAGTAGGCCCACCACGAACCGAGGGTGATGCCGATACCGAGGAAGGCCCAGGCGACGATGGTCCACGGGCGCGACCAGCGTGCCCACGCGGCATCGAGGCGACCACCAAGCAACGCGGCGATGGCGAAGGAGAAGGCCACGGAGAAACCGACGTAGCCCATGTAGAGCATCGGTGGGTGAACGATCAGACCGATGTCCTGCAACAATGGGTTGAGGTCGCGGCCATCCATCGGCATCTGCGGCAGGATGCGCTTGAACGGGTTGGACGTGACGATCAGGAACAACAGGAAACCGGTGCTGATCATGCCCATCACCGCCAGCACCCGAGCCAGCATCACCTGGGGCAACTGCCGGGAAAACACCGAGACCGCGAAAGTCCAGCCGGCGAGGATCAACGCCCAGAGCAACAGCGAACCTTCGTGGGCGCCCCACACGGCGCTGAACTTGTAGTACCAGGGCAAGGCGCTGTTGGAGTTGCTGGCGACGTACTCCACGGAAAAATCGTCGGCCATGAACGCATAGGTCAGGCAACCGAAGGCGAACAGCATGAAGGCGAACTGCCCCCACGCCGCGGGCTGGGCCAGGCTCATCCACAAGCGGTCGCCACGCCAGGCGCCGAGCAACGGCACCACGGCCTGTACCAGGGAGAAACACAGGGCCAGGATCATCGCCAGGTGACCCAACTCGGGAATAAAGATGCCAGCAGTCATCGATCAGCCCTCCTTCACGGGAGCGGGCGCCGACTGGCCGCTGTCTTTCAGGGCCTTGGTCACTTCCGGCGGCATGTATTTTTCATCGTGCTTGGCCAGCACTTCGTCGGCCACCACCACGCCATCGGCGTTGAGCTTGCCCAGGGCGACGATGCCCTGCCCTTCGCGGAACAGGTCCGGGAGGATGCCGCGATAGGTGATGGTCACGGTCTTGTTGAAGTCGGTGACATTGAATGTCACGTCCAGTGAATCCCCGGAGCGCACCAGCGAGCCTTTTTCCACCATGCCGCCAGCGCGGATGCGGGTGTCCTTGGGCGCTTCGCCACTGGCGATCTGGGTCGGGGTGTAGAACAGGTTGATGTTCTGCTGCAAGGCGCTCAGGGCAAGGCCGACCGCGGCACCGACACCCACCAGGATCGCCAGAATGATGACAAGACGTTTTTTGCGCAGCGGATTCACTGACCGTTCTCCCGGCGCAGACGACGCGCCTCTTGTTGCAGATACCGCTTGCGGGCCAGGATCGGCACCGCCACGTTGAGGGCCAGCACCACCAGGCAAATGCCATAGGCTGACCAGACATACAGGCCATGATGACCCATGGCGAGGAAATCGCCGAATGAAGCGAAACTCATCGAGCGGCCTCCAGGCTGTTCTGTACTTCGGCCTTCACCCAACTGGCCCGGGATTCGCGCTTGAGCACTTCCAGGCGCATGCGCAGCAACAGCACCGCGCCGAAGAAACAGTAGAAGCCCAGCACCGTCAGCAACAGCGGCAGCCACATTTCGACGGGCATCGCCGGCTTTTCGGTGAGGGTGAACGTCGCGCCCTGGTGCAGGGTGTTCCACCACTCCACCGAGTACTTGATGATCGGGATGTTGATCACGCCGACAATCGCCAGCACCGCGCAAGCCTTGGCGGCACTGTCACGATTGCTGATGGCGTTGCCCAGCGCAATAAGACCGAAGTACAGGAACAGCAGGATCAGCATGGACGTCAGTCGGGCATCCCAGACCCACCAGGAACCCCAGGTCGGCTTGCCCCAGATGGCCCCGGTGACCAGCGCCACGGCCGTCATCCAGGCACCGATGGGCGCGGCGCATTGCAGGGCCACGTCGGCCAGCTTCATCTTCCACACCAGCCCGACCACGCCACACACGGCCAGCATCACGTAGATGGACTGGGCCAGCATCGCAGTGGGAACGTGGATGTAGATGATGCGGAAGCTGTTGCCCTGCTGGTAATCCGGTGGGGCGAAGGCCAGGCCCCAGACGACACCGGAGCCGATCAGCAGCAGAGCGAAGAGGCTCAACCAGGGCAGCATCTTGCCGCTGATGCCGTAGAACCACTTGGGTGAGCCGAGCTTATGAAACCAGGTCCAGTTCATTGCTGTTTCCATCACGGTTGCGGCCCGTCATCACGAGCAGCCAGGTCTGCCTTAACTTCCGCAGAAGTGGTCAATGCTTGACCAGGCCTCATTATTATTCGCCGACGCTGATCTTCAGGCCAGCGGCTATTGCAAAGGGTGTCAGGGTTATCGCCAGGGCGGTCAGGCTCCCAAGCCACAGCAGATAACCGGTCGCGGGCATGCCCTGCAACGCCGCTTGCAAGGCACCACTGCCCAGGATCAGCACCGGGATATACAAGGGCAGGATCAGCAGCGCCAGCAACAGGCCACCGCGCTTCAACCCCACCGTCAACGCCGCGCCTACCGCACCGAGCAGGCTCAACACCGGCGTGCCCAGCAGCAGCGATACCAGCAGCACCGGCATGCACGCGGCGGGCAAACCCAGCATCATCGCCAACAGCGGCGAGAGCAGCACCAGCGCCAGCCCGGAAAAAACCCAGTGTGCCAGTACCTTGGCCAAAACCAGAAGGGCCAGGGGGTGCGACGAAAGGACCCACTGCTCCAGGGAACCGTCTTCGAAATCACTGCGGAAAAGCCCGTCCAGCGAGAGCAGGACCGATAAAAGCGCGGCCACCCAGACCAGTCCCGGAGACAAGGTTTGCAACAATTGAGTCTCCGGACCGACCGCCAGCGGGAACAGCGCGATGACGATCGCGAAGAACACCAACGGATTGGCCAATTCGGCCGGACGACGAAAAAGCAGGCGCGCCTCGCGGGCCAGTAACAGGCCAAACACACTCATACGGCCCAGTTCCCCAGATCGATGTTGCGATAGCCGGACGGCATCCGCGCCAGCGTGTGGTGGGTGGTCAACAGCACCATGCCGCCGTTTTCGCAATGCCGTGCCAGGTGTTCCTCGAGCTGCGCGACGCCCTGCTTGTCCAGGGCAGTGAACGGCTCGTCGAGGATCCACAGCGGTGGACCGTCCAGGTACAACCGGGCCAGGGCCACCCGGCGCTGCTGACCGGCGGACAGGGTGTGGCTCGGTACATCCTCGAAGCCGCGCAGCCCGACCGCCGCCAACGCCTGCCAGATCGCCTCGCGGCCGGCCGGCGTGTGCAGAGCGCAGAGCCAACTGAGGTTTTCTTCGGGGGTCAGCAAGTCCTTGATGCCGGCGGCATGGCCGATCCAGAGCAGGTTACGGGCCAGTTCGCTGCGCTGGCTGTGCAAGGGCTGGCCATTGAGCAACACTTGGCCCGCGGTGGGCTGCATCAATCCGGCGAGCAGGCGCAGCAGACTGGTCTTGCCGCTACCGTTGGGGCCACTGATCTGCACCATATCGCCCGGCGAGAGTCTCAATTCGAGATTTTCGAAAAGCAGCCGCAAGTCTCGCTCACAGGCGAGGCCAACGGTTTGCAGGAGAGGACTGGTCAAGGGATCGCGGGCCTTATACGGTTCAAGTCGGCGGTGCAGCGGCCGTTAAAGAGGTGCAGCATAGATGCTTTGACGGCCTGTTCCACAGAGCTGCGTCAAACAATTGCAAAGGTTTTCGCCACTCCCTGAAAGACGGGCGGCATTATACATGTGATGCCCTACTCTCAAGAGGGCTTATTTTCCCCAGGGTAAGACCGCAGATGACAGGCGACATCAACATCCTGCCGCTGCCCCAGGCCACGGCAACGACGCGTATGCCAGCGGTGACGGGCGAGCAGCTCAAATTGCTGGCACCGGCCGAAGGGCTGATCGGCCCCGGCCAGACCGCCCAAGCCGAAGTGCTGTCGCTCAAGCAGGCCGACCAGACTTTCCAGCTGTTGCTTAAGGTCACCCTGGAGAGCGGCCGCCAGACCACCGTGCAAGCCACCAGCACCCAGCCATTACCCCAGGGCACCAGCCTGGCCGTGACCCAACCGTCCCCCAGCAACCTGACGATTGCCGTGCAGCAGGCCGTTGCCTCCAGCGTCGCCACTTTGACGCGTATCGACACGGCGCAGATGCCGGTCGGCACGCTGCTGCAAGGCAAGGTGCTGACCAGCCAGGCATTGCCGTCATTGCCTGGGCAGCCGGCGGTCTATCGGTCATTGGTGAGCCTGCTCAACACCGCCCAGGCCGGCAGTACCCTGGATATCGACAGCCCCCGACCACTGCGCATCGGCACGCTCTTGAGCGCCCAGGTACAAGATGCCCAGACGCTGAAATTCGTTCCCCTGAGCAACCGCCAGGAGCAACTGGCGGTGAGCCAGCAACTGCTCACCCAAGTGAGCCGCCAGGGCTCGCTGGACAGCCTGATCACTGCTCTGCAAAACCTGCCGGTCACCGACGACACCAGCACCGAGCTGCGCGCCGCGGCGACTCGCTTGCTGGCTGGGCTGCCGGATGTCCAGCAACTGAGCACGCCCAAAGGCTTGGCCCAGGCCATGGTCGCCAGCGGGGTATTCCTGGAAAGCAAACTGCTCGCCGGCCAGCCACCGAGCCTGGCGCCGGACATGAAAGGCGACCTGCTGAAACTGATTGCCCAACTGACACCAGCCCTGCCCGCCTCCACCAATCTCAGCGCCATCATTGCCGCCAATACGCTGGCCCAGGTCCTGCCGAGTTTCGTGCGCAGCGCCCTGGGGATGCTCGGCCAGGTCAGCGCCAAGCCGCAACCCACCAGTTTTCCGCTGCCCTCGCGCCAGTTGAAAGACCAGGACGAAGACGGCGATCTGGAGCACCTGCTGCGTCTGGCCGCCGCTGCCGTGTCGCGCCTGCAAAGCCATCAGTTGTCGAGCCTGGAGCAAACCGGCCTGACCGACGACGGTCGTTTGATGAGCACCTGGCAGCTGGAGATCCCGATGCGCAACCTGCAGGACATCGTGCCGTTGCAGGTCAAGTTCCAGCGCGAGGAAACCCCGCCCCGGGAACAGCCAGACGAACGCCGGGAAGAACGCGAGCCGAAACAGCAGCTCTGGCGGGTCGAACTGGCATTCGACATGGAACCGCTCGGTCCGCTGCAGATACAAGCCCAGTTGCTCAGCGGCAGCCTGTCCAGCCAATTGTGGGCCGAACGGCCGTACACCGCGAGCCTGATCGAAAGCAATCTGACCGCACTGCGTGAGCGCCTGGTGACCTGTGGCCTGAACGTCGGCGACCTGGACTGCCACCTTGGCACGCCGCCCCAAGGTCCCAAGACTCGCCTGGAACAACGCTGGGTGGACGAAACCGCATGACAACCCACACCGAACCCCGCCAGGCCATCGCCCTTAAATACGACGGCCACCACGCCCCGACCCTCACCGCCAAGGGCGACGAAGCCCTGGCTGAGGAAATCCTGCGCATCGCCCGGGACAGTGAAGTACCGATCTATGAAAATGCCGAGCTGGTGAAGCTGCTGGCACGGATGGAATTGGGGGACAGCATCCCGGAAGAGCTGTACCGCACGATTGCCGAGATCATCGCGTTCGCCTGGAACCTCAAGGGCAAGTTCCCCCAAGGCCATGACCCGAATGCGCCGAGTGTCGAAAAGGACGTGACCGACCGCGGCGACGATTACTGATCACAGCCACAAGAACGCCAGAAAAACCTGTGGGAGCGAGCCTGCTCGCGATGATGGGCTCACATTCAACATCGCTGTCGACGGTCACACCGCTATCGCGAGCAAGCTCGCTCCCACATG